>JAFGQQ010000051.1 GCA_016935595.1 Bacteroidales bacterium | reverse complement strand
TTGCCATCCACATTAGTTACAGTGCCAATTGTTGTGCCTTTAAGTAAAACAGTTGCCCCTGGCAACAGATCGCCATTTTCTGCTGTCACAGTACCTGTAATTATATGCTTTTGAGCAAATATCTGGAGAGTGCCAGCAATAAACAATAATAAAACAATAAATCGTTTTTTCATAATAAAATTTTGATTAGTTAATTTTATATAAGTTAGTAAATTATAATATGATATAAAAATAATTCTTTATAAATTTTAGCCTCAAAATTACAATTTGAATAAGTAAGAAGACACATTAATAATTACATCAAAATTTCATCATGACTACATAAAAAATACATCAAATAAATTTAAATTACCTTTTTTATAAATAATTACATTATCAATAACTAATTCTTATATACATCATATTTTCATCCTTGTTGTAGAAATGGAAATAGTATTTAATGTAAATGTTTGTGTTTTTATATTAAAGATACAATAGCACTAATAAATAGAGACCTTTGCAAAACTCAATTTCTAATGTCATTCTGAATCCCGATTTATCGGGATGAAGAATCTTATAGCTTTGTTTTTTAATTTGTTATGAGATCCCTCATGTGCATTAGGGATGACAATTAGGTCTTATAGTACTGATTAATCATGATTTTCTTTATTCAAACACTTAAAAGAAATTCGGTAAGGTTTGTTTCCCGGTCAATATTTATCTTTTTTCGTAGCCTGTAACGATGTATTTCTACTCCCCTGACTGAAATATTTAATAAAGGAGCAATTTCTTTTGTGGCTAAGTTCATTCTTAAATAAGCGCAAAGTTTTAAATCTTTTGGAGTTAGATCGGGGTAATTTTTCTTAATTTTTTTGATAAAATCTTCGTGTACCTGGTCGAAGTGATATTCGAATTTATCCCAGTCTTCTTCCTGGAGCATATCTTTTTCAATGGTTTTAATTAATTCTAACACTTGTTTTTTTGATTCTTCATGAATCATTTTTTGTGATACTTTATTTAACTTTGTTCTTATTTGGTTCAATACTTCATTTTTATATGTAATTTGCAAGGCAATTGAAGCTAATTCCTTTGCCTGGCTATCAACTTCAGCTTTCTTTCTTTGTATATCAATTTCCAGTTTTTCATTTTTTAATTTGAATATTTCCTGTTCGGCTTTTATAACCTCCTGTGCATGTTTTTCCTCTCTTTCCTTAAGCTCTTTTTTCTGTCTTTCTCTTAACTTCTTTTTCTCTTTTTCAAATCTCCTTAGAATTATTTTAATAATTATTAATATGAAAGTAATAGACACTATTGAATATAATATATAAGCCCATATAGACCTGTACCAAGGTGGTAATATAACAAATTTAAATCCCGTTTCGGCTGTTTCGTTATTGAATGGATCTTTTGCTTTTACCTTAAAAATATAATCCTCTTCATGTAAATTAGAATATTCTTTTACATTTTCGGTTTTCCAATCTGACCATTTTTCATCAAAACCTTCTAATTTATAACAATATTCAATATTTTCAATTTCACTAAATTTAGGAGTACAGAATTCTATTTTTAAAGCATTTAAATTATAATTTAGATTTAAAACCGGATTATCTCCATCTATGCTTGTTTCTTTACTTGTATTTATTAATGCACCCCCAAATATAACCGAATCATTCTTAGTTGTAATTTTCCTGATTAATACATCATAGATTTTATTCTGGTTAACAATAATAGAAGGATTAAAATGTATAAAACCATCTTCACTACCAATTATTATATTATTTCTATCAATAGGTAATATACTTTCATAGCTCTGTACAAACGAGCCATATAATTCATTAAACGGTAATTTTTCGGATGTATAAGTACCATCAAAATTTAATCTTAAAACCCCTAATTCGTTGTTTTGAAAAAACCAAACATTACCTGTTTGATCCTCAAATAATCTTGATACTCTTTCTTTTCCAAAAATTTTATTTAGTTCTTTATATTCCTCAATCTGATCCAATTCTTGATTATACTTGTAAAATCCATTTATTGTGCTTATTACAAGTTCGTTTTTAAATTGAAGCACTAAATTCTGATATTTTGAAGGAAGGCCGTTATCATCTGAATAATAATTAAATTCAATTATACTATCCAATCTCTGGTTTAATTTCAATTTATAAATTCCTTTGTATCCATGACTAATCCAAAGATTTCCAGTATTATCAACTTCAATATCTCTGCATGATTCATTAAAACCTTTTATTTCATTTTTAAATCGCCAAATAACTTTATCATTTTTATAATACCTTTCCAATAATAATAATCCTGTATATGTACCTTCAATTAAATAATTATTATTTCCCGGAACTTTCACAAATGTCCATCCTCCCTGGATATCAGAAATAAGCTGAGCTTTATTGTTTATTATCTGAAATGATCCTTTATTGTGGCCACATAATAAGTATCCATCGATATTTGTTAAATTCCAAACCTGGCCTTTTGTATTTGTAACTAGATTTATATCAACGTTTTGATCAATACGGTTAACTAAATTATCAAAAGGGATAAAAAACAATCCCTGGTTTGTTCCTAAATATAAATCATTTCGATAAATCAATGAAGTATATCCGGTTCCTATCTCCTTTCTGGGATTTAAATATGAAAGAGGTGAATTTATCTTAATGAAATCGATACCATTATCAAGACCTAGCCACAGATTTTTTTCATTATCTACACAAATGCTTAAAACAGTATTATTTTGTATACCATTATTTCGGTTTATATGCTGTAAAATCTCACCATTCTGGTTAATAATGATAACTCCGTTTTGAATAGTACCAAATGCATAATGATTATCGTCGATTTTAGCTCCACAAAATATTTGATTCTTTTTTAAAAACTCATTAATTTCCTTATCCCAGGAAAATATTCTTTCACCATCAAATAAAAATAAACCATGTTCAGCAGTTCCTATTAAGATATGTTTTTCATCATACCTAAACATTGCCCATACCTCTTTATCATGAAAAATATCACCTCCCGGAATTAAACACAACTTATCACCTCTTAGTTTTTTTAAACCAATACCATTTTC
>JAFGQQ010000412.1 GCA_016935595.1 Bacteroidales bacterium | reverse complement strand
CCCTGTGAATTTTCGATTTTACAACTTCAATATACATAATGCAAAATTACTAATTATATTTTATATTGTCTATTAATCTTATATTTCCCAACCAAACTGCTATGCATCCAATTTGCCCGTCATTGTCTTTCCATTCATTTATTTCTTTAAGGTTTTCATCGTCTACAATATTAAAATATTCAATTTTAAATTCTTTCATTTTTTCAAATCTATGATAAACCCATTTTTTAAGATCTTCGACTGAAAGTTTATTTTTTATTTTTTTTGATTCCCTTAATATTTTATAAATAAATGGAGCGATCTTCCTATGGTTTTCAGACAAGCGTAAATTTCTTGAACTCATCGCCAAACCATCAGGTTCTCTTATAATAGAACAGGGAACAATTTCAATATCATAATTGAAATCTTTGACTAATTTCTTTATAATAATTAACTGCTGATAGTCTTTTTCACCAAAATATGCTTTGTTTGGTTGAATAATATCAAATAATTTTGTAATGACCTTTGCAACACCATTAAAATGACCTTCTCTATATTTTCCTTCCATAGTTTGGCCTAAATATCCAAAATCAAAATTCCGGTTATCAGGTTCAGGATAAATTTCTTCTTCTGTTGGAATAAATACAGCATCACATTCAATCTTTTGAAGTTTTATTAAATCATCATCGATATTTCTCGGGTAATTTAAATAATCTTCGCTATTATTAAATTGTGTGGGATTTACAAAAATACTGGAAATAATAATATCATTTTCTTTATTTGCTCTTATAAGTAAAGATAAATGCCCCTGGTGTAAAGCCCCCATTGTTGGAACAAAACCAATTGATTTTCCCTCACTTCTGTATTTATTACAAAAAGAAGCAATTTTATATTTTTCCTTATAGACTTCCATTTTTAAATGACAAAGATACTTTAAATAATATATAATTATTTAACGCAATTGAATTGTCAAATATGAAATATAGTCTTCTTATTAAGAATTAAAAAATTAAGAAATTTTTATTAATTTTGCATTAATTTTCTAAAAGTAATATCAAATTTTGAATTGTTGATGGAAAGTACAAAGGTTTTATTTATAACCCAGGAAATTACACCTTATCTGCCTGAATCAAGAATGTCATTAATTGGCAGGACTCTTCCTCAAGGCATTCAAGAAAAAGGAAAAGAAATAAGAACATTTATGCCAAAATACGGATGTATTAATGAAAGGAGAAATCAACTTCATGAAGTTATACGTTTATCTGGCATGAATTTAATAATAAATGATACTGACCATCCGTTGATTATTAAAGTTGCATCAATTCAATCGGCCAGAATGCAGGTTTATTTTATAGATAATGAAGATTATTTTTACAGAAAATCTGTTTTAACTGATGAAAATGGTTCTCAATTCGAAGACAACGATGAAAGATGTGTTTTTTTTGCAAGAGGTGTTTTAGAGACTGTAAGAAAACTCAGATGGGCACCTGATATAATTCATTGTCATGGATGGTTTACAAGTTTAGTCCCCTTATTTATAAAAACATCTTATCTTGATGATCCTTTATTCATGAACTCGAAAGTAATATATTCCATTTACAATGATGAATTTAAAGGGGAATTAAATGCCTCATTAAAAGATAAAGTATTAATGGAAGGTATTTCACAAAAAAAACTATCGCCTTTAAACAAACCTAACTATATAAATTTAAATAAATTAGCCGTCGAAATGGCAGATGGAATTATAATAGGCAGTGAGGAAATAAATCAACAAATTAAAGATTATATTGAAAATTCTGATAAACCTTTATTATATCATCAGGATGATGAATTTATAGACATGTACTCTGAGTTTTATGACAAATTATTATTGGAGACTATTGATGAACCAGCATAAAATTTTATTTAGGTGTAATTTTATAATATACCTGTTTTTATCTTTATTTATTATTTTAGCAATAAGTTGCAAGGATGATGCATCATTAATTGGCATAAATTTGCAACCCGATGAAGATTTGTATGAATTGGATAGTATTATTTATGATAGCCTGTTCACATCAGTTGTCGCTGAAAAACCTCTTTATACAAAAAATCTTGACTATGCCTGTCTTGGTTATTATAGGGATAGTTTAGTAGGACTAACTAGAACCGATTTTATTTGTAATTTTTATATGCCTCTTGATTCGGCAAAAACAGTTAAATATTTCAAATCTCTCGATAGTGTTAAATTATTTCTCGCTATTGGTTCATCTTATGGCGATTTACAAAGTAGAATTTATATACAAGTTTATAAACTGGGCGATTTCCCTGATGATTCAATAAAATCAGACTTTATTCCTGATGATTATGCTACTACCGAAATATTAGGAGGAAAATCATATGATAGTTTAGAAAATTATGATCAAATAATAATTAATTTGGATAAACAATATTTTTCCAGTTTACTGTCAGAAGATTCTTCAAATTTTAAAGATCTCAACAATTTTCATCAACTATTTCCGGGTTTATATGTAACAACAAGAGTTACACTTTATACAGGTCAAATAGCTTATATTAATCCTAGATCAGACTATTTTAGAAATGGAATCATGTTATATTACAATGATACTTTATCTACTTTTTTATATTTATATAACAGGTTTAACAGGTATGAACATGAATATAATAAAGAAATTGAAGAATTACTGAATTCATCTAACCAAAAGGATAGCTTACTTTATATAAAATGTATGGGTGGAATAAAAAGTTCTATCAATCTTCCTGATTTTTCTTTTTTAAAAGATTCGATGCCAATAACAATAAATCTGGCAAGAATTGAAATACCCGTTAACTATTTAAATAAAATAGACAGTAATTCATACATTACACTCAAGCTTGTAACTCTTAGTGATGATGAAAAATATATATCTATTATAGACTATCAAAATTTTCCAACCAATATGTATAATAAAGATAAAAAT
>JAFGQQ010000050.1 GCA_016935595.1 Bacteroidales bacterium | reverse complement strand
ATATTGTTTTTATCATATAACTTAAAACCAGCGACTGTCTCCCTGTTTATAATGGCTGTTTGGTAATCCGATTTTCTTAACCAAAGTAAATAATCTAAATATCCGTTATAGCGTAGGTATTTATTTTTAACTGTTTTACCATTTTGTAAATATATTTCTCCTATTGTCCATTCGTTAAAAAATTGCAGGTTATTAGAAACCAGAGGATTGACAAAGATTTTTCCTACAAGCTTTTCTTCGAGATATTTTTCATTTTCATAATTTTTATTACACTTACAAAAATAATTTTGTGTATAGGATATATGTGTTATTCCTATTAGAATGATTATTATATATATTTTTTTTATTGGCATTTTAATATTTATTTAATTACTTCTATTACAGTTGAAGCTTCTATTGGCATTCCATTTTGGGTAATGCCTTGTATTTTAATATCATAAACAGCCTCAAGGTCTGAGGTAAAAAATTCTATATATAATTTATTCTCAACTGAAATTTGAATATCAGGATTCCAATAGAGGCTTTGCCTCATGTCTGGCAGGTTAGTAAATTTATTATTTAAATTATATTGAGGAAATTCGTCTTTATAATCAATCGATTCCTGAACAATATTATTAAATGAAAATGAATTGTTATCAAGATATGACTCGGGGATTTTTCCGTCATAAGTATAAATTGATACTATTCCGTAAAAAGTAAGATCACCATAAAATACTTTCGATTTAACCACTTCAATTTTTTTAATATCTTTCGAACCTAAGTTGGCAATATATTCCAGGTTGTTAAAAGGCACTCCGTTAAGTAATAAACTTCCGTGTTCATCCCATAAAATTTCATTATCTCCGTCATATAATTGCAGGAAATAAACATTTTTCTTTTTTCTAAATCTTACACCTGGCAATATATTTTCAGTTATTTCCTGAAAATCCGGCAATTCAATAAAATCAGAAGGGTATATAATATAATCGGGCACTCCAAAAAAATTGTTATTGTTATTTGCTTCGGATGAAATTATTTTAAGTGTGTCAATATTATTTATTTGTTTACTTTTAAAAATACTATTAACTAGTCTTATTTTTCTGCAATACGATAAATATTGCTGTGCATCATCTTTAATAACAACAGGAGTAATTTTAAAATTATTTTCATGACCGTCTTTTTCATCAATAATCCATTTAATATCATTTTGGTATTCATCCTTGTTTGCCAATTGAAGTATTAGATTCTTATTGTCATGTGATTTGTCGAGTAAAAAGTGGAAACTACCTGTAGAGTCGGTAAAGTTATAATCAAGAGCAGAAATAGTATCCGATATAGCCAGGGTTACTAAGCCTTTTATAACAGGTAATCCTGTACTTTTGTAAATAATTTTTCCTGTGAGAACAAATCCTTTGTCTTCAGTAATGTAATTACATAAATTTTGATTTTGAGCCGACATGTAGCTCCATGCATAATATTCGGGTTCAATAGTAATAAAAAAATCATTTATATATTGAATTGAAATAGAATCATTCAATAAATGCCCATGATTGATGTGAGTTAATTCCGAATTACGATATAAATAGGAGAGTATGTTATTATTGTTAAATAAGTTAGGCAATGGTGATTGTTCGGAAACTGATATGGATAAGTTACCAGTCTCGTCGAATGATAAGTGACCTAATTCTATTTCAAGCTTAACTTTTTCCCTTTTACTATAGGTTTTTTTATTAGTTTTTATTTTCAGTACGTGTAATTTGTCAGGTGTAATATAGTAAATTCGTGTGCTGACAGGTTTATTAAATGGATCGAAAAGTACTATTTCGTGTATGCCTTTTAATAAATTCTTTTTTTGAACTGATATCTGTCCGATACCATTGTTTATATTAACTTTAGTATCGGTTGTTATGAATCCGTGGGCAGATATAATTAACCGTAAAGATTTGAAATTTAATATTTCGTCTGCATTTGTACGGATATTAATTATTATTTCTGAGTTTTGAGAATCTTCAATTTGTATTGTATATCCAATTTTTTTAATCTCAGGCAGATTAGATGAAATAACTTCACCTGTTGGTAAAATAAATTCAGCTAAATATGTTTTGCCGTAAACCGGATTTACAGTAAATGTCCCTAGATTCGAATATTTAGTATCAATATTTTCAATAATATTTCCATCTTCATCTTTTATATATCCTTGAATAGTTGTTAAATCCTCATATTTAGTATTTATTGTAAACACCACTTTGCTTTTAATACCATCTATTAAAAATCCTCCTTCAGGATAAAACTGAATATTATTATCAGATATGTTTAATTGAGAGCATATTTTTAAATCGTTTAATTCTTTATCAGTTATTTTTGTAATTAAGATTTGAGTAGAAAAGTATAAATCTGGTGAAGTATTTCTCATCCAGTTGGTATATGCCCTTAACTTGTATATTCCTGCCGAGACAGTGTCGGGCAGAAGAATTGAACCGGTAACCATATTGTCTATGATATTGGCACGCCAGGTTATTATTTGTTTGTTATTAATATTTATTATATCAAAATACAAAATTTTACTCGGTGACACTGGCTGTAAAGTTGAAGCATTTACAATGTATCCTTTGTAATTTAAAGGCTCACCGGAAATAAAAATTGATTTTTGAAGATGAACAAATACTTTTTCATTTTTTTCATAAATACAATTATCAGAGAAGAAACTATTTTTGTTGTTTTGGGCAAGAATATTGATAGATAATAAAATTAACAATACTATTTGAGAGATAAATTTATTTATTTTTATTGTTAAAGTTATTGTCATTATTTTATACAGTTAAAAGAACTTTATCTATTCATAAAATGTATTTATTGTTATCCAGAAATCCGGAATTACTCCAATACTGCATGTATCTACATCCGGCCATATGTAGCCTGGCAGATTTTTCATTAATAATTCCCTAATTCCGGGATACCAGTAAAATGCAGTATAAAAAGTGTTTGTGGAAGCAACTTCCATTATACCAAGCGCTAACTTGGTTGTATCGGTTATACATTTAATATTACCTGTAATTTGCGTGGCAACCGGATCAAAAATACGTTCACTTGCATTTAATTGGTCAACAATTGCCTGATAATATTCAAATACATGAACATCTATTGTATATAAGGTGTTTGCTATTACCCATCCATACGGCCATCTTGCCGAGGTTGAATCAGTCTCTTTGTAAACAATATAAGTTAAAAAACCCATGTTTTGTTTTTTAACAATATAATTTGTCCCGTTAAATATTGCTGCTTTAACATTTGGCATATCATTCAGGTTTCCAAAACTCGGACAGTACACACTAATAGGACCTTCTGCACCAGGAATTGTATGAATATGTTGAGCATAATATCTGGACGAATACCTGAAATATCCCTGTTCGTGATCATTCGTTTTCATATCAATATAAACATTTAGCCCGTCATCTTCATGTATTATTATATCTCCATAAGTGTTTTTACTTATTTTTTTTAATATGCCACGTTCAGCATAAATTGTATCGAAAACTGGAGGAGTTTTCATAACTGATGGAATGGATTCATAAATTGAACCGTCGGCTAATTCAATTCTCAGTTTATATGTATTTCCGATAGTACCTTTTATTCCGTCTTTTTTTGTTAAATAGTCACCATAACCTGATTCGGTTAATACTTCACGGTTTCCTTTATCATCAGAAATAATGACTGTTGCATTTTGAACAAAACTAATTTCACCTGTTTCAAATGGAGCAGCCCAGCTTAAACTAACGTGATATGGGCCCGGTTTATTGGTTAAAAATCCCTCGACTACTAATATTTTTTCGTTGTCATCCAAATCTTCAGGATAATAAGGTGTTTGGCACGAAATTGTAATTATTAATAGAATTAAAAAGTATAATATTTTTTTATAAGGTATCATATAATACTTAAAAAATAAAATTATAAGTAATAGTTGGTAAAGGTTTTCCAATTATGTAGAGCTTAT
>JAFGQQ010000411.1 GCA_016935595.1 Bacteroidales bacterium | reverse complement strand
GCCAGCGGTGGAGTATGATCTTAGTAAAACGCTTGGGCAGGGGCTTTTTAAAATTGTCCAGGGCGACTTTTACCCCGTTTACAATGCCAATGGCAATTTGCGATCTATTATTGTTATTCATCAGGATATTTCCGAACGTGTGTATGCAGAAAGGGCCTTGTGTGCAAGTGAGAAAAAATTCCGGGATATGACCTTTCTGTTGCCTCAAACCGTTTACGAATCTGATTTGAGTGCTAATGTGACATTCATAAATAAAGCCGGTACCACCATGTTTGGCTATACGGAAGAAGATATTGCTCAAGGGTTGGGTATTCTAAATACTATTGCTATTAATGATCGTAACCGGGTGCACGAAAGCATTCAAAACATATTAAAAGGAAAGCAAACTCATGGAAATGAATACATGGGGCTGCGAAAAGATGGCAGTACTTTCCCCATGCAGATATTTTCAGCCCCAATCATTGAAAACGAAAAACCTGTTGGATTCAGAGGTGTAATTTACGATTTAACCCAGATAAAGAAAGTTGAAAATGAATTGCGGCAAAGCAATGAGCTGTTTAAGACGCTTTTTGAATCAACGCCATTATCCATGTCATTGTCCGATATGGATGGAAAGTTTATAATGGTTAATAAAGCTTTTTGCAGTGATTTAGGCTTAAATCCTGAAGATGCAATAGGAAAAACCATAAACGACTTTGGTGTTACCACCGATGGTGGAAAAGAGATGATTATTAATGAGTTGTTGCGTAGTAAAGGTTTTGTCGAAAATTTTGAGATTTCAACCATTCATAAAGATGGCAGGCGACACGAATTATATGTTTATGCAACAATAGTTACCATTAACGACCAGAAAGTAGTTTTGCGATCTAACGTCAATATTACCGAACGAAAAAAGCTTGAAGAGCAGCTTAAAAATTATAATTTAAAGCTTGAAGAATTAGTAAAAGAACGAACGGAAGAATTAGAGGCTTCAAATGAGGAATTGAGGGCGACAAATGAAGAGCTTTTTGAGAAAAGTGAGATTATTACTCAGAAAAATAATGAACTGAACGAAGCCATTGAATTGATTAAGACGACGCAGCAAAAGCTGATACAAACCGAGAAGATGGCATCCCTGGGCGTTTTAACAGCGGGTGTAGCACATGAGGTAAACAATCCGTTGAATTATTTGATGGGAGCTTATGTTGGACTTGAATCCTATTTTAAGGAACATGGAAGTGAGGAAGTTTCGAAAACTGAGATTTTGCTAAATAGTATGAAGGTTGGCATTGAACGGATTTCTGGTATTGTAAAAGGTCTTAATCAATTCAGCCGGTTAAATGATAGTTTGGAAGAGGTCTGTGATATTCATGCCATTATTGATAATTGTATAACCATTTTATACAACAAGCTTAAACATAAGGTTGAATTAACAAAAAAATACTATAAGGATCCCATAATTGTTAAAGGAAATGTTAGCCAGTTGCATCAGGTTTTTATTAATTTAATGGCGAATGCCATTCAAGCTATTCCCGGCAAAGGAATTATTATGATAAATACAGATAAAAAAGGAGAAATGGCTATGATTGAGATTGTCGATGATGGGGTTGGGATTGATAAAGAACTTCTGACAAAGATTACTGACCCGTTCTTTACGACAAAACCACCAGGTGAAGGAACCGGATTGGGTTTATCCATCACACAAACGATCATTAAAGAACATCATGGCGAAATGAAGTTCGAATCAGAGGTTAATAAAGGAACTAAAGTGATATTGTCTTTCCCATTAAAATGAATAACATGAAAACCAAAATCCTATATGTTGACGATGAGCCTATTAATCTTCAACTGTTTAAAATCAATTTTGATAAAAAATATGAAGTGTTTGTTGCAGATGATGGATTTCAGGGTCTTGAATTACTCAATAATGAATTGGATATATTAGTGGTTATCAGTGACATGAAAATGCCTAAGATGAATGGTGTTGAATTTATTAAAAAAGCAAAAGAACAATTTCCTGATAAAAAATTCTACATATTAACGGGTTATGAAATTAATTCAGAAATTCAGGATGCCCTTAATTCGGGTTTAATACTTCGTTATTTTAGTAAGCCTTTTAATATTAAAGAAATAGAAAAAACAATTAGTGATGCCATAAGTTTGTGAGTTCTCGCAATAATGGTCGTTGTTTCGATGACATCCATCAATTGGTTTATTTTTTTTGTATTGAAGCTGGAAATAATTATTGATTCTCTATCTTTGTTTATTATTTAATCTTCAGTGTTTTGAGAGCTATTCTGAAATTTATAATTACAGCTTAATTAACCTCCGTAAGCCACAGGTTAGTGTTTTTTAGTTCAGGAAATTTTCTGAAAGGCTATATTATTGTGTGTTTTTAAAGCTGATCGTCCTATAGTGGACGATGATTTATTTCTGTAATTAACTAAATTTTCAGTTATGAGTTCAAAATCAATGACGCCTGTTGTAGGCTTAGTATTAGCTATTCTATCGTTAGGTGTTTTGTTAAATAGTAGTTATTTTTTTCTGGCAATCATAAAATTGAGTGTCGGCAAATGGCTTGCCTTTAATGCCTGTTCCCTGGCTATTATTGTTTACCTGATTTGTTACGTGTTTTTTCGTGTTAAGTCGTGGTTCTTTTTATTGGCCATTCCGCTATTGCCGTTGTATTATTATGGAACCATGGGGCTTTTTGTAATGCCATGGAACCAGGCCAATATCTTTGCACAAATAACCCATCTGGTTATAACGCTTAATGTTTTCTGGATTTTATGGGTTCTTTTAAAGGAACGTCAATTCGATGCTTTGGGGAAAGGATTATTGGTTGGAATAATTGTTTTTGTTCCTGTAATTGCCTGTATACAATCGTATACCCAATTGCACATGGATGAATTTATGAAGGTTTTACAAGGTTTGTAAATTTAGCATTGAGGCTTTTCAGGCGTGAGTCTGAAAAGCCTCATCGTTTAAAGCCCTATTCCAATATGCAACCCAATGCTCATGTGGTAGTGTTCCGAGTCAAAAGCCAGATCCCACAGCGGACCTATGTGCAAACCT
>JAFGQQ010000049.1 GCA_016935595.1 Bacteroidales bacterium | reverse complement strand
GATCTGTGCGTGAATAATCGGATACATAGGTGAATATTCAGATCTCCTGAATTCTTCAGGATTCATATTTGTAATAGGTAATCGGGTCTGACCGTTCAGCTGCCCGGTAAAATCAAAAGTCCATTTGTCAAACTTCGTAGCATAAGAAAATGTCAATAAACCTTTATATCGGGAGGTCAAAGGAACTGTAAGCAGCCTGGAATGGTAAGTGGTTCTTACATCATTCAGTCTGAATGCCATTGTTACATTGATCCTTTCTATTGGCTCTGCATCAATTTGTGCCTGAAAACTGTTTGAAAATGAACGTCCGTCAAGATTATAGATATAAACGACTGAAACATCCTGATCCATATCGACTATTATCTGGTTTATAAAGTCAGTCCTGTAGAAATCAATATTTAATGTAATTTCTCTCTGTTGATTAAAATGAAAATCCCGCCTTACATTAAAGCCCCAATTCCATGCTTCTTCAATATTAAAATCCTCAGGAAAATAAATCGTTCTTGAGGAAATTAATATGCCAGTATTTTCTGATAATATATTGGCAGATCTGTATCCTTTACCGACCGATGCCCTGATTGAAGTGTGCTCATTCAGATCATATCGAATGTGAAACCTTGGAGTCAGTAATAAACCAAACTTATTATGATAATCAATCCTGATACCTGCAATGCCGGTAAATTTATCAGGAAGGGTATAAGTATATTGTCCGAATATCCCCTCCACTATCTCAGCCCTGTCAAAAATTTCATTATTATAACTTTCCTTGAAAAGATCATAATTAAAACTAATGCCTGTATTTATTTTATGATCAGTGGTTCTAAAAATTGTCTGATAAATGATATTGGCATAATAAGAAAACTGGTCGCCCGAATAAGTATTTAAACCATAAAATGAATTCTGTTCAAAAAATGTAGCAGAAGTCACAATACCTAAACCTTTATATGGTTTTTCCGGATAAATAAATCCCAATTTCCCAAATATGCGGTACATGCGGGTATTAATATTAATACCGTAATAATTCTGGTTATCAACCGGTTCGCTGAAATTGAAATCCATTTGCCCTCCTTTTCTGGATTCATCCATTACAGAAAAGCCAATTTGAGCATGTAAATTCCCTTCGGATTCATAATTCCATCTGTTCAGTATGTTGATCTGATTCGAGATGGGCATATCCAGAAATCCATCATTGTTATGATCCATTTTGTTTTGAATGGTTGATACATGACCCAGGATGGATGTGCTCAATCTATCCTTTATCGGGAAGGCAGAGATCAAATTGCCTTCAAGTCTACCAATACTGCTGGCAAACAGATTCATAAACAGTGGATCTCCATCTGCAGGTTTTTTATATTCTATATTAATCTGCCCGGTGGTGGATTCATATCCGTTCATAACAGACGCAGCGCCTTTGGAAATTTGAATAGATTCCATCCAGGGACCCGGTACATAACTTAATCCATAAGACGATTCAAGTCCACGCATATAAGGTATATTTTCAAATAGCATCTGACTGTATACACCAGCAAGCCCAAGCATTTTAATGTGCTTTGCCCCTGTCAGAGCATCTGAGTAACCTGCATCAATGGTTGCATTATTCTCAAAACTCTCAGACAGATTACAACAAGGTAGTTTCTGTAATCCTTCTGCAGTAATGACTTCCGTATGAATGGGCTGTAATTTTGAAAAGTATGAGCCACCCATTCTCTTCTCAACCGTTACTTCATCCAGTTGTCTTGTAGAATTTAGAACTATGTCGAGAAAGACCGTTTCATTATCTACAAATACAGTATCATCTAAATATCCTATGTAACTAAATACTAATGCATTCGATACAGTCGTGGATTTTGGAATGGTGAACTCCCCATTTTCATCAGTAACAGTTCCGGTCAGTGTATTATTCCAGTAAACATTGACAAACTGTAGTGGAATCTTAATGCCTTCATCATTTATTTCACTAACCTTTCCAGTAATATTTACTGGCTGGGAAAAAATGGGTAAAATTCCGGTAAATAAAAATATTATAACAGCAATTATATTTTTCATGATTTATCTTCCCTTAAAATTTAAAATTGATCACCAGTGATCATATTATATCCGGGTATAGATTCTCCCGGGGGGGGATTACTTCATAAAAGTAACTTTCCGGTAAGTTTTAAAATTTCAATGTCAGGTAATGCTGTCGGTGATTTGAAACTGAATTGTTTGAACAATGCTTCCGCAAAAAGGGATTTGATATGATAATCTGTTACAAAAGTTCGAAACAGCTGAATTTTAACAATTGTTTTTTCATGTGATGTAAACTGATAATCATTTTTCAGGTAATAGAATTTATTGATACAACAATTTTTATGATTTTCTGGATTATTAAATTGACTATCAGCATTTACATTTTTATTTATATCTGTTGAATTATCGTATGAACCACAACAATCAGAATTCTCAGTTTCGGAAGCACAACAATCAAATTTGTCAGATATAACAATTTTTTCATACCCTGAATGCATACATGAGTGATGTATAAAAAATAATCCTGTTGTGGACAACAAAAATGCTCCGGATATTAGAATGGATAATATTTTAATTAAATCCTTCATAGTTGATCAAATGTATATTAAAACTGTTTTACCTTCAATATCAATTCCGTTTATTAACTAAATTTTAACCATTTCCGGTACTTAAATTAATTCAGCAGGAATTTCTTAGTTTTGCCATATGTTCATTGTTGTTAATTATTATATTATTGAATTTTAAAATTGAAAATATAATCCGGGCCTCATGGTTAGCTGTTATCGGAAATACATTTCTTTCTGTACTCAAAATTGTCGCAGGCCTTATTTCAGGAAGCCTGGCCGTTCTTGCTGATGGAATTGATTCCGCAAGTGATATTGTAACTTCTCTGATCACTCTGTTTACCGCGAGAATCATGCGCAAACCACCCAGTCCTGAATATCCCTATGGTTATCTCAAAGCAGATACAGTAGCGACAAAAGCACTTGCATTTGTAATTTTGTTTGCTGGTGCCCAGCTGGCAATTTCAACAATTCATGGTTTCCTTGAGGGTAAAGAAAGGGAACTACCCTCAATGCTGGCAATTTATGTAACACTGATTTCAATTGCAGGAAAGATATTACTGTCACTTCATCAGTTCCGTAAAGGAAAGCAAACCAACAGTGAAATGCTGAAGGCAAATGCCAGAAATATGCAAAACGATGTTTTTATATCAATTGCAGTATTAACAGGATTGTTTTTTACATTCATTCTAAAAATGCCCATATTTGATACAGTGACAGCACTTGCTGTCAGTATATGGATCATTAAAGTAGGTATTCAGATCTTCATGCAGACCAATCGAGATCTTATGGATGGTGTTTCAGACAGGGGCTTATATAAGAAAGTATTCGAGGCCATTGATAAAGTTGATGGAGCAAATAATCCACACCGGCTAAGAATCAGAAAAATTGGAAATTATTTAATGATTGCATTTGATATTGAAGTGGATGGCGCCATTTCAGCCAGGGAGGCACATATTATTGCCTGTAAGGCTGAGAAAGCCATCCGGTCTGAAGTCGATAATATCTTTGATATAATGATCCATATTGAACCTGTTGGCGGCTGTGAAGAAGAAGAAAACTATGGTGTCAGAAAATCTGATTTTCCTGATTAATGATAATTCGAAATATTTCCTGAAGTGAAGATCTTTCAGTAAATTTTATCTGATTCTAAATCACATTATTAAAATTGCAGAATAAAATTATTCATTCCTCGTTAGTATCTTAAAATAATTTATTTTTGTTTAATTTATTATCAACCAATTCATCATTCATGGATAACATTCAGGAAAATAAGCCGGCGGGCACTCCGGTACCAGCTGATAAACCAAAAAGAAGATCACCTGTTTTTCTCATCATTTTAATTGTAGCTCTTTGTTGTGTCATTGGATATCTGGGTTATACATACAATAATCTGAAAAAGCAATCTGAAATTGAGAAAACCGAGCTTGAAAGACAGAAAAATAACCTTGAAAATGAACTTAAATCGATTTATAATCAATATGATTCCCTTAAGACTGAGAATGATACAATGAATCTGAAACTGCTGGCTGAGCAGCAACGCATTGAAAAACTATTGAAAATAAATGCCAATAATGTATACAAGATAAGGATGTATGAGAAAGAGCTGCAAACAATCAGGGAGGTATTAAAAAGCTATGTTTATCAGATTGATTCTTTAAACCAGGCAAATATCGCATTACGGACTGAAAATATAGAAGTCAGGCAAAAGCTGAAACAAACTGAAATTGAAAAAGAAGAGTTAATTGTACAAAAGGAAGAGCTTACACAGGTTGTTGAAAAAGCATCCTTGCTGAGTGCAAAAAATATTGTTATTACTCCTTTGAATAAGAGAAGCAAAGAAAACCTTCACGCCGACAAGGTGGATAAAATCCGAACCTGTTTCACAATCAGAGAAAATGCTGTTGTTCTTCCTGGCAACAAGACAGTTTACATTCGAATTGCCCGGCCGGATGAGGTTATTTTAACTTCCGGGGTGAATCTTTTCGAGTTCCAGGGTGAACAAATAGTGTTTACTGCCAGTCGTGAGGTTCAATATGAAAATGCAGATATCGAATTATGTATTTTCTGGACCAATGACGGACAACTTACTCCGGGTACATATAAGGTAAATATCTATGCTGAGGGCAATGAAATAGGAAATACAACTTTTGCTCTAAAATAATCTGTCATTCCTTCTCATAAAAGAGAGTTTTAATAATAAAATCTGATATACACATTCCTTTATCAGTAAGATGATATCTGGTCCCATTTTGAATCAAATCACCAGTTTCCAGGAAATTATACGCATTCGTTGTATAGTGATTAAGATACTGTTCTCCGAATTTCTTCTTTATATATTCGGTATCTGTTCCCCACATAGTTCTTAATGTTGTCATAACATATTCATGGTATTGGGTTTTCAGATCCAATTTCTCTGTTTCATAATATTTTTCATTTCTTTCTATACCTTTTATATAACTCATATTTTTTGCAATATTCCATTGCCTTGTTTTTCCGTTATATGAATGAGCTGAGGGGCCTATTCCAAGATATGGCAAATGAAGCCAATATCCGGAATTATGCTTTGAAAAAAATCCATCCTTAGCAAAATTTGATATCTCATAATGACAATATCCGGCTGATTTCATTCTTTCATTCAATTCCACAAATTGCCTGATGCTTTCATCTTCTTCAGTTTCAATGATTCTTTTCTTGTTCTTTCTATAATGCAACACTGTTCGGTGTTCATATGTCAAATGATATGCAGACAAATGTTCCACGCGAAAATCAATTGCGGTTTCAATGTTTTGGATCCACTTATTCTGATTTAAACCAGGTATACCATATATCAGATCAATATTTATGTTCGTGAATCCTGCTTCCCTTGAAAAAGTTATGGATTTTTTTGCATGGATTGCATCATGAGACCTGTTAAGGAATTTCAAATTTTCATCAAAAAAAGATTGTATTCCTATACTTAGCCTGTTTATTCCAATGCGTTTTATTTTTTTCAGAAATTCGTGATTAATATCCTCCGGATTTGCTTCCAATGTTATTTCAGCATCTTTTACTACATCAAAATTATCCTTAATGGTTCTGATCAAATACTCAATGTTTTCAGCTGGTATGTAAGATGGGGTACCTCCTCCAAAGTAAATAGTGTGTACCTGTTGATTTTTCAGATATTTTTTCCTTCTCAATATTTCAGTCGCCATTGCATTTATTATTTTCAGCAGGCAGGTTGTACTGATTGAAAAGTGGAAATCACAATAATGGCAGGCATTTCTGCAAAACGGTATATGAATATAAATTCCTGCCATTTTGTCTATATATAATTAAATAGTAGTTTTACGAGCTTTAGTTTCAATGTCATATCCATTCATAATGATTATTAAAAGATTCTGGAAACCAATTTGTTGGGCAATAATAATAGGTGTATTGAGTTTTATGCCGTCGGATGATTTGAATACCCAAAAGTGGTTTGATTTTCAGCATCAGGATAAAATATTACATCTTTTGTTTTATGGTGTTTTTTCCTTTTTGCTTTTCAGATCTTTCAGTTCCCAATTCATTAAATCAAAACCTGTATGGATAATATATCTCTTTACATTTCTGGCTATTTTATTCTATGGATCAGTCATTGAAATTATACAGGACAGATTTACCAACTCAAGACAGGGAGATATATCGGACTTGCTGTTTAACCTCGCGGGTTATTGTATTTCTATGTCTCTTTTTCTGTTTATACCTTCTTTAAGGATATCGCAGAAAATCAAAGAATAACTTTTCTTTTTCCCCGCTGTATGTCCTGTATCAATTCTGAAATACTCTGATTTTTAAACAAATCTAAAAGGCTGGATCGTATTTCCGAATATTTTTCATGCATGGAACATGGTTCCTTTTCATTACAATCTTCTAATCTTATCAGACATTTTTTGAATATATCCTGACCATCAATTATATCTACTACATCAATTAATTTAATTTCATTTGCTTTTTTACCTAAACCAAACCCTCCATGAGGACCTTTGGTAGAAGAAAGTAATTTGCGCTTTGCAAGAGTCTGTAAAATCTTTCCTAAAAATGGTGTTGGAATATTAAGGTCTTTTGAAATTTGCTTAATACCTATTTTCCTTTCTTCCCCACCGTTTAAAGAAAGATATATTACAGCTCGGATCGCATATTTTGATGTATTTGATAACATGGGTAGTTTTTTCCCTGATTATTCAGGACCTATTATTTCAAATATAATTAAAAATAGAAATTATATTCATGTTAAAACTATGTTAATTATCGATAATTAATTTTTTAAATGTAATTTGTGGATGCTAACTTTATTGTTTTATATAAAGTTTCTCTTAAAAACAAAATTTTTATTTCAGAAAATTTTTCATTTCAACAAACAAAATGTAAACATTTTTTTCTTCTTGATTATCCTTTTATTTATTAATAATACGTTAATTAGTTTAACTGTTAATTTTATCATAACTGTTTCATTTAAAATTTTTTTCAATTTAAAATTATGTTAATCCGGTGTTACAATTATCTTAATAATTCATAAGTACAATCTTGATACAGATTTTTAATAACAATTTCAACAACATAACATTATTACTATATTTTATATAATTAATCTATATATTAATTATTCTAATTGTTAATAAAATGAATAATTATTTTAAAGAACTGATAAAGAAGCTTTTTTTATGAATATTGATAAAATTATTAAGGATAAAGGATTCATCGATTTAGATGTTGATGAATCAGTAAATATAGTGGATGAAATAAACAACATGAGAAAACAAAAGAATGCAATAATTTTATCTCATTATTATCAGATTGGTGAAATTCAGGATATTGCAGATTTTGTAGGAGATAGTTTACAGCTTTCGCAACAAAGCGCCAGGGCAACTGCAAAAATAATTGTATTTGCCGGGGTTAATTTTATGGCAGAAACCGCAAAAATACTTTCTCCTGAAAAAAAAGTATTAATACCGGACCTGAATGCCGGATGTTCACTGGCAGAATCATGCAGACCAGAAGAATTTAAAGAATTCCTGAAACAATATCCAGGACATACTGTAATTTCATATGTTAATACGTCAGCTGAAATAAAAGCTTTGACAGATATAACCTGTACATCATCCAATGCAATGCAGATTATTCAAAGTCTCCCTGAAAATGAAAAAATCATTTTTGCGCCAGACAGGAACCTGGGTAACTATATTAAAAGTGTGACCGGAAGAGATATGGTTATATGGCAGGGAGCATGTCACGTTCATGAAAAATTTTCACTTGAAAAAATTCTTGATTTAAAAAAGCAATTTCCTGAAGCAAAAATAATAGCACATCCGGAATGTGAAAAACCTATATTACTCATTGCTGATCATATTGGTTCCACATCTTCATTACTTAAATTTACTAAAGAAGATGGTTCCATATCTTATATTGTGGCTACAGAGCCAGGGATTATTCATCAAATG
>JAFGQQ010000410.1 GCA_016935595.1 Bacteroidales bacterium | reverse complement strand
TGATGGAATATCGTTTTGAAGTAGAATAAATTAGATTTTTAACCCGAATTAAATATTTAATTCGGGTTAAAAATCTAATTTATTTAGGATCAAACCAGTTTCGGGCGTATATTGAGGTAATATCTGGTATACTATCGTTATACAACCGTTCTTCCGAAGCATAAGGAAACCGACGGGGCACTTCATCAACCTCACCTTCTGTTTCTAAATCATACAAAACGGGATAACCTGTACGTCTCCAGTCCACATAAGCTTCCGGATTAAGAAACATGGCAATGTATTTGTAATTCATCACTGCTTCAAAAAGATCCTCATCATCAATGTTCTGCACTGTATTTGAAAAATGTAAATTCCAATTAGAAATTATGCCATTTACAAGTTGCTCAGTAAATTCTTTCCTGGTTTCTTTTAAAAAATCTGTTATATCTCCAATACAAGCCATCTCAGCGCTTATTAAAGTACTTCTGGCATTACCAAATAAATCAAGTGCTGTTCGGGCTTCTGCAATGATAAATAATAATTCACTGTAATTCATAAAATTAACTACCGAATTATAATCACCATACATATTACCGGCAAATGTTTCTCCATCATAAAAACCGGTTCGCCACATATTTACATTTATTAAACCTGGTGGAATTAAATCGGTTGTAATAAATGTTTCAAAAAAATCGCTTTTTGAACAATCATTCCTTTGTTCATCAAATTGATACATAGGATTTCTTTCTAAATTATTCTCACCAAAATAAAATTGAAAATTATCATCATTGCTGGTAAAAAAACGAGAGGTATCTTCCAGGTAATAATCCAGAATCTGCTGGTACATTCCACTTCCCTTAACTTTGGAGAGATGCAGCCAATACCTTAATTTTAGTGAATGAGCAACTTTCATCCATTTTTCAATATCATTTTCATAAATCATGTCTCCGGTTAATTCATAATAGTTGCTGTCTTCTTTCGCAGATAAGGCTAAAATTGCTTCATCTAATAATTGTTGTATACCTTCATATACATCTTCTTGAGAATCATATACCGGGTTTAAATTATCATCACCCTGCAGGGCTTCTGAAAAAGGAATATCGCCCCACAATTGTGTTGCTGTTCCATATGTAAAAGCCATCAATATTTTAGCAACCCCTTCATAATATGGTGACTTCATCCCTTCTTTCTTCGATTTCTCAATAACAACTGATAAATCCTTTAAAATATTTGAATAAATTGCATACCAGGCTGAATTTGCATCTTTTTCAACAAATACAAAATCGTTTATTAGCTTTGCCTGTCTTTCCTGGCCTACAATATATCTCATCCACATACTGGTAACACCGGCTATATTCATGCCTCCCAAAGCATAACCCATTTCTGCCTGGGCTGCTGGAAGAATTAAATCCATAGTTGGATCTTCGGGGCTATCAGGATCAATATTAATTTCTGGATCAATCCACTTTTCACAAGAAGTAAAATAAAGACTGAAACTTATTATCAGTAATAAATTAAATATATATTTTTTCATGGCTACAAATTTTCAAAATTAAAAACCTAATTTTATTCCAAACGAATATGTTTTTGTGCCCGGCATATTAAAATAATCAAGCCCCTGGGCATTTCCATTTCCAAGCAAACTGGTCTCAGGATCGACACCGGTATATGGAGTTATTAAAATTAAATTCTGACCGGTAAAATATATTTCCAGTTTTTTAATAAATATATTTTGTAATAAATTATCTCCAAACCTGTAACTGACGGATACTTCCCTCAATCTGAACCAATCGGTTTTTTCAACGTAGTCTTCAACCGGACCTGTAAAAACACTGCCGGGACCATAATAATACCAGCTTTCATCCATATTTACTTCGGTGTCATTAACTTCACCCAGTCCATCTATTTCCACTTTATTCATTCCAATGCCTTCGTAATGAACTATTTCTCCTTCTTCATTTAAGTGTCCCATCCTGCCTTCAAATAATTTTGTTTCGGTATCCCTGGTCTCGGTATCTTTATGTTTCCCAAAATAATACAATGCTCCTTTTGTGCCGTTCCACATTTGCCCTCCTTTTTTAATATCGAGCAAAGCACTAATAGTTAATCCTTTATAATTTACAATATTGGTTAAACCAATTTTATAATCGGGTTGAAATTTTCCTAAATTTCCAGTATTCACATCCTGTATTGGATGACCAATTGTTCCATTCCTGGAATCATCATTAATAACTAAATTTCCATCCTCATCCCTTAACCATTGTGTTCCCCATATGATACGATAAGGTTGATCTAATACCGCATGTATTTGAGGATCCTGAAAACCTCCTAAACTTATATTTTCTGTATTATCAGCTAAATATGTTATAACAGAATTAGGATTATCAAAATTCAAATTAATTTCCCAGGAAAGGTCTTTTGTTTTTATAGCTGTAACACCTAATACTAATTCGATACCTTTGGTTTGCATGGAACCAATATTCATATATTTATATCCGAAACCTGAAGAACCTGCAATAGGTGCAGGAATTAACAAATTTTCGTTGTTATTAATGAAATATCCAAGATCGACACGTACCAGATTATTAATAAAACGCAAATCAGTACCAATCTCAAAAGTTTTTTGTTTTTCAGGTTTTAATAAATTATTGCCAATTTCGGATGAGACTGAAAAACCACTATATCCTCTGAACGGGAAAGAAATGCCATTTGTCCATCCATCTCCCTGACCAGCAACTATCCATCTTGTGTAAGTTGCATATTCCCTGGCATCCAATCCTGTAATACCATATGAAACTCTAAGTTTACCATAAGGTAATATACTGTTATCTTCAAGTGCAGGTAACGAAGTAAACACAAATCCCAAATTTACTGCAGGATAGAAGAAACTATTAGCACCTTCGGGCATGGTTGTGGACCAGTCATTCCTCGCTGTAAAATTTAAAAACACCATGCTTTTATAAGATAATCCCAGATCACCGTATAATCCTGCCCTCCTGGCTTTACTGGAGGCTTCCAATGCTTGAATATCACGTGAATTTGCTATATTATTCCAATCATATAATTCCAATCCTAACGATCTTCCTGATAAACGTTTCCATGAGTCTTCCTGTAAATTCTGACCTAACAGAAGGGTTGTGCTTAAATCACCAAATTCTTTATTTAGAGAAAGTATTATATCAGAATTCAATGACCTGCTATATATATGACTTTTATAAACAGCTCCCTCAGACCAGGCATTAGAACCCTTTTCAAAAAAATCATTAACTTCTGAATGATACCAGTCGTTACCGATACGGTAAGTTAAATTAATCCAAGGAGCGGGATTATATATTAATTCAATATTACCAATCATCCGGTTAATATTGTCTTTGTAAGCAATGTTATTGATCACCCAATATGGATTATCAAATCCACCGGGATTATCACCCTGGTAATTTCGCTGTGTGCCGTCTTCAAACTCATAACCATATTCATTATCAAAATTTATGGGAGTACGTAATAAACCCAACATCAATCCAGAAAGGTTACTGCCTTGTTGAATACGGTTACCCTGATTTTGTAAATAATTTACATTGGCTGATGCAGTAAAGTCATCACCAATTACTGTTCTACCAGAAAGTTTAAAATTATTCTTAACATAGGTATTATTTGGAACAATACCATCAATATTTGTATTGGCATACGATAAGTAATAATTTGT
>JAFGQQ010000409.1 GCA_016935595.1 Bacteroidales bacterium | reverse complement strand
TATTGTTTCAATTCACTCAAAACTAATTGCAAAACAAATATTTACATAATTTCTTTGCGATTAAAAACAAAATCATGAGGAAAATAAATGTATCACTAATTTTGCTTTCATTCTCATTGTTAGCATTTAATCAAAATTTAAACCAAACCATAAGGGGAAAAATAATCGATAAACAATCGCAAATACCCTTAATTGGTGTAACTGTAATAGTTTTAAATTCTAATCCACTAATTGGAACAATAAGTGATGTAAATGGAAATTTTAGATTAGAAAAAATACCTGTGGGAAGAATAAATTTAAAATTTAGTTACATTGGATATAAAGAACAATTAATTAATAATGTAATTATTACATCAGGAAAAGAACTTATTCTTGAAATTGGTTTAGAAGAAGAGATAAACCGATTGGAAGAGGTTGTTGTGAAAGCTTCAAATCGAAAAGAAGCATTAAACCAAATGGCAACTGTAAGTGCGCGTTCATTTACTGTTGAACAAACTCAACGATATGCAGGATCATTAATGGATCCCGCCCGCATGGCCACAAATTATGCCGGTGTAATTGCTGCAAATGACGAACGTAACGATATTATCATAAGGGGTAATTCACCAATGGGATTATTATGGAAATTAGAAGGAATATCTATTCCAAATCCTAATCATTTTGCAGAAAATGGTACAACGGGCGGTGCAGTTAGTATCTTAAACAACAATAATTTAAGTAATTCCGATTTTTTTACCGGTGCTTTTCCTGCCGAATATGGGAATGCAATTTCAGGGGTATTTGATTTAAAACTAAGAAATGGAAACGACCAAAATTACGAATATACACTTCAGGCCGGATTTATGGGTTTAGAATGCGGTGCCGAAGGCCCATTTGGTAATAAAACAGGTAACTCGTTTATTGCAAACTACAGGTATTCGACAATTAGTTTACTCGATAAATTAGGAGTTACTGGCAGCGAAATCCCTTCAATTCCAAAATACCAGGATATTACATTTAAATTAAATTTTAAAGGAAATGAAAAGTTTGGAAAATTTACAATTTTTGGAATTGGAGGTTTAAGCAAAATGGATTATAAATTTATTCAGCAAGATGATGATGATTTTGATACACATGACCAAAATGAAAATATAAATTCCTACATGAACTCTAATATGGGTGTACTTTGTGTTTCTAATTTAAAAATTATTAATTCAAAAAGCTATTTAAAAACAGTTGTTTCTTCAGCAATATCAACAAATGGAAATACAACTGACACGATTTTATCGAACAGTACAACAAAAACAATACAAAACAGAACCAGCGAAACAGTTAACTCAGTATTATCAAGTTATTACAATTATAAACAAAATACTAAAAACAATTACAAAATTGGAATAAATGTTGAGTTAAAAAGTTTTAACTACGAAGACAGTATTTATATTAATAACCATTTTCAAAAAATACTTTTTGTAAATGATAATTGTGCTTTAGCCCAAATTTATACCCAATGGCAACATAAATTCTCAGATAAATTAATTTTAAACGAGGGCATTAATTACCAATATTTTAATTATACCAACTCCAATTCAATAGAACCTCGGATTGGTATAAAATATATAATAAATAATTATCAATCTGTTAATTTCGGAATGGGCATACACAGCCAGATACAACCATTGGTAATTTATATGTATGAAACTCAAATTAATAATAATCAATACATTAAAACCAATAAAGATTTAGACTTTACGAAAAGTTTCCATATGGTTTTTGGATACGACATTTATCCAAACAACAATTTAAAAATTAAAATTGAACCTTACTACCAATATCTGTATAATATACCAGTTGAACAAAAAGAAAGTAATGTTTCAGTTTTAAATATTGGTTCCGATTTTGAACTCCCTGTTATTGATAGTTTGGTTAATAATGGTACAGGTAAAAATTATGGGATTGATTTAACTCTTGAACGGTTTTTTAGCAACAACTATTATTTTTTAGTTACTGGTTCACTTTACGAATCAAAATATAAAGGGAGTGATAATATTGAAAGAAATACAGTATTTAACGGGAATTATGCTTTAAATGCATTAGGTGGATTTGAAATTAACCTTTCAAAAAAACTGGCCTTTTCAAGTGATGCTAAAATATCATTTTTAGGAAACCGAAGATATATCCCAATAGATTTAACCCAATCAAAGTTATTAGGTTATGCAGTTTTAAACTATAACAATGCTTATAAAAACAGATATAAAAATTACTTTAGGGCTGATTTAAAAATAAGTTTACGAAAAAATAAAATAAACACAACACAATACTTTATTTTAGATATCATGAATTTGTTTAACACACAAAATATTTATCAGCAAGTATTTAATCCTAAAACAAATACTATATCTTCCATATATCAATATGGAATAATGCCTAATTTTATATACAAGATTGAATTTTAATCCGGTTTAAAATATTAAATTGGTAAAATATTAACTTTAAATGAAATTTAAAAAACCAAAATACTTAATAAAAATTATCATATCATTCCTGTTCTTTTCTTTTTACAGGATGTATGACGGCTCGATCCAAACCGGAATATTTCAATTTAAACTACGCGAAATAGTTTTCTTTTCATGCTTTACTTTATATCTTATTTTTGCGTGGGAATTTGGTGAATATATATTCAGATATTCAGAAAAAAAATTTAAAAAATATGATTTCAGAAAAAAATCGATTTCCCTTCTGAAGATTTATATTATTTATGGATTTATTGTATCTCTTGTTTTCAGCTTTATATATTATTTAGTTGATATTATCATATTAAAAACTCCCATCCATTGGAAAGGTATTCCTTACCTTCACTTTGAAATGAATTCAGGAATTTATATTTTTTATTCCATAGTTGTTACAATCAAAGGCTTTTTATATTACTATAAACACTGGCAGGAAGAAAAAATAATATCAGAGCAGTTAAAAAGGGAAAACATCCAATCCAAATATGAAGCTTTAAAAAACCAAGTCGATCCTCATTTTTTTTTCAACAGCCTTTCGGCTTTGGCATCATTAAATTTGAAAAAAGAACACGAATTAAGTGCAAAATATATCGAACAACTCTCAAAAATGTACCGTTATATTCTTGATAAAGACAAAAAAAATTTAGTGACAATTAATGAGGAATTAATTTTTTTGGAATCGTACATTTTTTTAATAAAAGTCAGGCATAAAAAATTTATTAATTTTAAAATAAACCTGTTAAAAGAAACAAAAGAAAACACCTATATTCCTCCAAATACCTTTCAAATGCTTGCCGAAAACGCAATAAAACATAACAAATTCTCAGATGAAGAACCTTTAAATATTGAAATTTCTGAAGAAAAAAATGTAATTGTTGTAAAAAACAATTTAAATAAGCGGACGCTTATTGAAAAAAGCTCTGAAATTGGTTTAAATAACATTAAAAGCAGATATAATTTATTAGTGAATAAAACTGTAAATGTTACAGAAGATGAAAATTGGTTTATTGTTTTACTTCCAAAGATTGGTTTTGATGATTATGAAATGGTAATTGCCCAAAAAATATAGATTAAATGAAGTACCTGGTATTTGAAGATGAAGAATTAATTGCAGATATGCTTGTTCAGTTAATCAAGCAATGCAGGCCAAATTATGAATTACTTAAAATACTGCCTTCGATTAAAAATGGTATGGAATGGCTGCAAAACAATACATCTCCTGATCTTATTTTTATGGATATCCAACTCTCCGATGGAACCTGCTTCGAAATTTTTAACCAAATAAATATCGAATCGCCGGTTATATTTACCACTGCTTACGACCAATATGCCATACAGGCATTTAAAGTAAATAGTGTTGATTACCTCGTAAAACCAGTTACTTTAACTGATCTTGAACCTGCAATTACAAAATTTGAAAAGTATAAAATCCCTGCATCAGCACATCAGGAGATTTATGAAAAAGTAATGCAGCAAATGTTTAAACCCTATAAACAACGCTTTTTGGTTAAAATTGGAGAACAACTTAAATACATTAACACAAGCGATATTGCTTATATTCTTTTTGACGATCGCATGGTTTATGCATATTCAATAAATGGCAACAAAGTAATTTTGGATTATTCAATTGAGCAGGCTGAGAAATTGGTTGATCCTAATATGTTTTTTCGTATTAACCGAAAAATGATAATTAATTTAAAATCGATTGAAAAAATTAGCTCCTATTTTAACCATCGTCTTAAATTACAATTAAAGCCTTTAATTGAAGAAGACATTATTGTCAGCCGTGAAAGAGTTGCTAATTTTAAAGCCTGGCTGGATAAATAATTCAATTTATAATAAGAATTCATTGCATTAAAATGATACCTAAAATAGCCTAAATACTTTTATATAGCGTTTTTCATTTTCTATCTTTATTCTTCAAAAAAATTGTCTTTTTCAGAATTTTTATCATAATTGGATAATAAAACCAAGCTGTTACATCAGTAATTATTTTTTACCGTTGTTTTCTCATTTGCTTGACATATTCTTTACCTTTATTATTATTTAGTCAATCCTTACGAACTCAAAATTATTGATAATTTTTGATTTCTGGTAAAAATATAAATATAGATATGAAGAAGTTTT
>JAFGQQ010000408.1 GCA_016935595.1 Bacteroidales bacterium | reverse complement strand
TCTAATGATTTCAATAACGAAGAAAACCCTACAATCGCATTCATAGGTGTCCTGATCTCATGTGACATATTTGCCAGGAATGCTGTTTTTAGGCGGTCGCTTTCTTCAACTTTTTTCATAGCTTTTTCAAGTTCGTTTGTACGATCTTTTACCAACTGTTCAAGATTATTCCTGTGATTTGCCAGTTGAACGTTTTGCAACCTGATTTCTTCCTTACTTTCTTCAAGAAGTATATTTGCATCGGTTAATTCCTCCTGCTTCTCTTTAAGTTGTGCATTTTGCATTGTAACTTCTTCTTGTTTTTCTTCAAGCATTGTGTTTACTTGTAATAGCTCGTCAGTTCTTTCTTTAACTTTTTGTTCTAAGAATTGTTGCTGCCTTTTTAAACTATTAATTCTAATAAAGTAAAAAGTTATTGGACCAGTTATAATTAATAAAGCTAAAATTATTCTAAACCATATAGTTTTCCACCAGGGGGGTAGAATGGTTATTTTTATTGAAGCACCTGTTTCATTCCAAATTCCATCATTGTTTGATCCTTTAACTCTGAAAATATATTTTCCGGGATTAATATTTGTATAAGTTGCTAAACGGCGTGTTCCTACGTAATTCCATCCGTCCCGATAGTTATCGGGATCGGGATCGAAACCTTCTAACATATAGGCATATTGGTTTTTGGATGAAGAAGTATAATTTAGTGCAACATATTCGAATGAGAATACTGTTTGCTTATAAGATAGAATAATTTCCTTGGTTTGATCAATATGTTTTTTTAAAGGAGAACCTTCCGCATTGATTTTAACCGGTTTATTAAAAATTTGGAAATCTGTAATGATAATTGGCGGAATTGCTTTATTTTCGATTATATCATTTGGATTAAATACATTAAATCCATTAGTTCCGCCGAAATATAATTTTCCATCACTAGATTTATAATGACTTTTTTTAATAAAAGTATTTCCCTGTAAACCATCTTCTTTAGTATAATTTTTAAATGTTTCTTTTTTAGGATCAAACTTGGATAATCCTCCATTTGTACTAATCCATAAGCAGCCATTATTATCTTTTTCAATACCCAGAATTAAATCATTTGGCAGGCCATTGGTTTTGAAATATCGGGTAATTTGATTTGTTTTCCTGTTTAACTTATTTAGCCCATTTGTTGTGGTAATCCAGAGTATTATGCTATCTTCTTCGAAAATAGAAGTGATAAAATTATTAGATATGCTATTATCATTTTCCGGATTATGTGTATAATTCAAAAACTTTTCGGTTTCAGGATTAAAAATACTGAGTCCTTGAAAACTGCCAATAAGGATATTACCGTTATTATCTTCCTTGATGAGCTCTATTTGATTAAAAATCAGGTCACTGTTTTTTTCATTATAAATAGTAAAAGACCTGGCTTTTTTATTAAATTTATTGAGACCTTTCTGGGTGGCTATCCATAAATTACCTTTTCGATCTTCATTAATATCAAAAACGTTATTATTAGATAAATTGCTATTCTCGCTTGTGAAAGTATGGAATGATTTTGTGCGACGATCAAATAAACTGAATCCGCCTGACCAAGCGCCAACCCATATATTGTTTTGAGAATCAACAAACACTGTTGGTAATACATCTTTATTTAAATTTGAATTTTTCGAATTATAATATTCAAACTTACCGGTTTCAGGATCGAATTTATTTAAGCCACCACCATCTGTTGCAATCCAGATATATCCATTATGATCCTCTTGAAATTCCATCACAAAATTATTGCTTAAACTATTCCTATTTCCGGGTAAATTTTTAAAATGTTTAAATGCTTGTTTGGTGTAATTAATTAGATTAATTCCTCCTGAGTATGTACCTATCCACAAATTACCTGACTTATCCTGAAATAATGAATAGATTGAATTGTTATTTATACTATTTGGATCACTTTCGTAGTTGATATAATGAATAAAAGTTTTTTTATTATTTTGAATAAAATCTAGCCCTCCGTCTTCAGTTCCTATCCAAATTCCACCATTTTTGTCTGCACATAGTGAACTAATAAGATTGCTTGACAGACTTTGACTATTTTTCGGATCATGTTGAAAATTAATAAAAATTTCTTTATTTAATTCATCTAAATGAATACAGGATAATCCGTCTTTATAGCAGCCAAACCAAAGGCATCCGTGAATATCTTCAACAATTGCATATATATCGTTACCAATTATACTATTTCGATTATTTTCCTGATGTTTGTATTGTTTAAACGTTTTTGTAAAGCGATTAAATAAAATTAGTCCTTCATTATCCGAGGCAATCCATAGATTACCCTTGCTGTCTTCAAAAATATTTCTGATTATATTACCTATAATATTTGTATTTTGTTTATTTTTTAAATAGGGAATAAGCATATTTTTTTGACGATCAAGCCAAAATAGTCCATCTCCGTATGTACCTATCCATAATCTATTTTGACTATCTTCAAATATTGTTCTAATATCAATATTGGTTGTGCTATAATTATTTTTTTTATTATAATTGATAAAAGAATTACGATCCCGGTGATATAGACATAAACCTTCTGCAGTACCAATCCACAAATTCCCATTGCTATCTTCAAATAATGAGTAAATAATATTTGCTGTTATGCTGCCAGTATCTTTATAATCATTTCTATAGACAGTAAAATTATATCCATCAAATTTGTTAAGCCCGTCAAATGTTCCAAACCACATAAATCCTTCCTTATCCTGTAAAATACATCTGACATAGGAGTGAGAAAGTCCCTCTTCACTTGTGAGATGTTCGAAGCGTATTTTATGATCTTGTGTAAAATTTGGTAAGAGATAACTAAAAGAAAGTATCAGGATTGATATTATTAACCTAAAGGGAAACATAAAAAATTTATTTTTCATTTGAACAATGAAATTCTTTAAAAATAATATAAATAAGGATATATAACAATGCAAATTTACCTTGAGTAAAATACTTTTACAAAAGTAATAAAAGTTAATTTTTTAACCTTAAATATACATATTAACTATTTCCAATAATTTTTCCGGTCGAAGAGGTTTTACAATATAATCGCTAAATCCGCTTTTCAGGATTTCATATTTATCGGTTTCATGAGCATAAGCAGTAACAGCAATAATAGGAATATTCTTGTTTATTCTTTTTATTATTTTAAAAGCTTCAATACCGTTCATAACCGGCATTTTAATATCCATAAGAATAATTAAATTAGAAAGTTTAGAATTTTTTTTGACAAAATCGACAGCTTCACTACCATCTTTTGCCCAAATAATTTCTGCTTTTGAAGGTTCCAATATTTTTTTTATCAATGTAAAATTCATTGGTTCATCTTCAGCAACAAGAATTTTAAGCCCTTCCCAGTTTAGTTTTATTTTTTCTTTCTTTTCTGTTGGTTTAAATATTAATTCAGCTTTTTCAAAAGGCAAAGTAAAATAAAAGGTTGTGCCTTTTCCCAGTTGGGATTCCAGCCATATTTTCCCACCCATAAGTTCTACCAGCCTTTTACAAATTGAAAGTCCTAACCCAGCTCCTCTGTATATTTTTGTTTTAGTTCTTTCTATTTTATGGAAAGGATCAAATATATTCTTAAATTCAGATGGGCTAATACCTATACCAGAATCTGATACATAGAATTTTACCTCATTTTCAAAGATATCATAGCCAAAATTAATAAAACCTGATTCAGTATATTTCATTGCATTATTTAATAAATTAGTCATGATTTGCCTGAACCTGGTTGAATCATTATTTAGTACAAGTTTTTGATTTTTATTTTTTTTATCGAAGGAAATAGTATTTTTTTTATCATTTTTAAGTTTAAAGTAGTTTTCAAGCTCATTTAGAATTGAATCTACTTCAAATGGTGATTTTTTAACATCAACCTGG
>JAFGQQ010000407.1 GCA_016935595.1 Bacteroidales bacterium | reverse complement strand
TGCTCAACTATTTTAGCAGCCTCAACCATTGGGTCTGTTAAATGGCCATAGATCTGAATACCAAGAGGTCTTTCATAATCAAAAATATCGAGCTTTTTTAAACTTTTTTTCCCGTTCCTGATTAATCCGTCTGATGAAACAAATTCAGTATACATCATATCTACTCCAAACTTTTTACATATAAGCCTGAATGACGGATCGCTTATATCTTCCATTGGAGCCAGAAAAAGAGGTTTTTCCGGTAATTCTATATTGCCAATTCTTAGCAAATGATAAATAATTAGTTATTTTTACTAAATAAAAATAATTAAATATTTAAGCACTTAATTATATTTAAAAAATGCAAAAAGGTTTTTTACATAATTCACATCCATTTGCAAAATTAATTTTTTCAGGCTTTATTTCATTTTCGGTTTTCATTTTTATTCTTTTCATAGGATCATTGCTTGCCAAACCATTATTTAACATAAGTATTTTTGATATCCCTTTAATATTTGAGAATTTTCATGATCCTGAGAACCTCTCAATTATTAAATATTTTCAAGTAATACAAACTGTTGGTTTATTTGTTATACCTCCTTTTTTAATTGGTTATTTTATAAATAGAAATACTATTGATTATTTAAACTTAAATATTTCAACAACGATTCCCGTTTTTATTATATCAGCGCTAATCATGTTAGGATCCTTGCCGATGATAAACTTTTTAGCTGAAATAAATTCAAAATTAGAATTACCTGAATTTCTCTCTTCTGTCGAAATATGGATGAAAGAAAAAGAAAATACTGCTCAAGATCTTACTTTGGTTTTTGTAAAAGCCGAAACATTAAGCAGTTTCTTATTCAATTTATTTATGATAGCCATAATTCCTGCTATTGGTGAAGAATTACTATTTCGTGGTGTAATTCAAAAAATTTGTATTGAATGGACTAAACATGCTTTTTGGGGAATCTGTCTGGCATCCTTATTATTTAGCATCTTACATTTTCAATTTTATGGTTTTTTACCGAGGTTACTTTTAGGGCTGTTATTAGGTTATCTTTATTATTGGAGCAAAAGTATATGGTTACCAATTTTTGCCCACTTTATAAACAACGGGGCAGCAGTTTTTGCCTACTACCGTTTTGGCGATGAATACGTTTCGGAGAATATTGATAAAATAGGTACGGTGAATGACTCATTTATATTTTTTTTAATGAGTATATTATTTATTGGTTTTTTGCTGTATTTTTTAAAAAAACAACTATTATTGAAAAACAATACTAAATTTAATTTATAATTCGAGACCTATTAACAAAAAATGGATTATAGCAAAGAAATATTAGATTTTATTAAATTCGACGAAGAAAATTATGTATGTTATATTCATCGGACAAGTTCGGAGGAAGTTGCGAAATTGATCCTTGAAAACGGTTTCGAATTTGCAGAAGCAATTTTAAAAACAACGGATGTGCTTGTGAATGATATTGTTGTTTTGAAATATTTACACAATGTTAGGAAAGACTATGGACATTATAATATTATTATTTGTATTGCCAATAAAATATATGACAAGTATTTAGAAGAATTAAAAAAAGCTTCGAAAGAACTGGAATACTCTGTAGAAGAAATTCTAGCTGTTAAAGAATCTCGTTTTGATGAAGAAAGGGATCAATGGATTTACACCTTACCAAATCAATATATAAAAGGATATTTTAATGAAGAAACTTCTGAAATTGTCAAAAATAATAATTTCATGCCTGATTACGATTCTCAAAAATTTATGGAAAATATCCAAAATTTAGATTAACCTAAATGGTGACCGATTTACTAAAATCGAAAAAATTTATCCTTTCAATTTCATTCTTTCTATAAACATAAACCAATCCATATTCTTTTGCTTTTTCACGTTTAATCTCCTCGGGCAAGTCTTTGTAAGTTTCTTCCACTTCATTCCAAACATTTAGTATAATTTCATCAGCATTTTCTCTTAATTCAGAAAGTTTTTTCTGCTCCCTTGCAGTATTCTTTTGTAAAGTTTTTTGATGATTGTATGCTTCAAGAAACTGTTCATATTTTACACGAACCAATGCAATAGTTGGATTGGTTATTGGAGACTTACCTTCCCGTACCCTTTTTGCTTCTCCTTCAATTATTTTATTTCCCCATTCAATTACTTCTGTCTCTGTATTTAATAAAGGAACTTTCTTATCATTTTCTTTTAAACCATAATATGTTCTGGTTACAGCAGGCAACTCCTCACGAGATATGGCTAAATTCAATACCTGAATAAAATGTGAAATATATAATTTTGCACGCTTTAAAGCATTTAAATAATCTTTATTTTTTTGTATTTGGGTTGAATAAGCATGTTTTTGCAAAGTCATAGAATGCTCAAATAATGGCAGGAAAGACTGTGCTTTTTGGAATGTTGATTGAGTAAAAGCTAATTTAAAAGGTGGTAACTCTTTGCCTTTGGAATAAGCACTCCTCAAGGCTTTTAATCTGGAACTATCAGTATTCGGAAGTCTACGGTAAGGCATAATAGAACGTTTTACAAATTATATAAGATACATTGTTATATATTATGCGAATATATAATTTATTTTAAATTATGCAAGCCTCTTCGTAATTAATTTGAAAAAAAAATAATATTTTTTATTTTTTGATGAATTTATTAAATAAATAAATGAAAGAATATTTTTTGAAGATGAACACTAATAAAGGATACGTGAAAAAATTTAAAAAATAATATATTTTCTTTTAATAATATTTCTTAAAATTAACTTTTGCCCAATTTAATTTTCCTTTGTAAAAAAATCTAAAACCAAGTTATTAACATGATATTAAACATTCAATATTTGATTAAAAATCACAAAAGGCTCATGAAAATGATAACTTTTTCTTCAAGAAAGTATTAAAAAGATTTATCATAGAATAATTATTTAAATTAGATTCTATATCTTGCAAGCATAGATTATTAGGATATATATAATTTCTATAAATTAAATAATAAAATATAAGAATCATTTATTTCATTGACAATCTAAATTGCTTATATTATGAAATACTTGCCAATTGATAATAAGTTGTTTATTAAAAACAGGAATAAACTCCTTAAACAAATTAAAAAGAAATCATTGGTAATTGTAAATTCTAATGATGAAATGCCCAGAAACGGTGATCAGAATTTTCCATTCAGGCAGAATTCCGATTTGTTTTATTTATCGGGTATTGATCAGGAAAAAACAATTTTAACACTTTGTCCCGATCATCCTAATGAAAAATTAAGGGAAGTGTTGTTCATTTTAAAAACAAACAAAGAAATAGAAATTTGGAATGGTCATAAATATACAAAAAAGGAAGCCGCAAATACTTCAGGCATTAATACTATTTATTGGTTAGAAGAGTTTGAAAAAGCATTGAATGAACTTATATTATTTTCAGATTATGTTTATTTAAACAGAAACGAAAATCCTAGGTTCTCGAGCGATGTGCCATATAAAGATATTCGGTTTGAAGAAAAATTAAAAATAAAATATCCGTTGCATAAATATGAGCGGTTAGCACCCATTTTAAGTAATTTACGACTAATAAAAGAACCGGAAGAAATTGAATTAATACAACAAGCATGTGATATTACTAAAAAAGGATTTCACAGAATTATAAAATTCATTAAGCCAGGTGTTATGGAATATGAGATTGAAGCTGAGTTGACTCATGAATTTATTAGAAATCGTGCATCAGGACATTCATTTTCTCCTATAATAGCGTCAGGAAAGAATTGTTGTATTCTTCACTACATCGAAAATAATAAAAGTTGTAATGATGGCGATCTGGTATTAGTTGATTTTGGTGCCGAATATGCCAATTATCCGGGTGATTGTACAAGAACCATACCGGTAAACGGAAAATTTTCGAGCAGGCAACGCGAATTATATGAGGCCACATTGAGAGTATTTAAGCAGGCAAGGGCAATGCTTAAACCTGGAAAATCATTAAATGAATACCAGAAAATAGTATGCAAAATCTGGGAAGAAGAACATATAAAATTAGGATTATATACAAAGAAAGATATCATAAACCAGGATCCGGAGAATCCTATGTATTTCAATTATTTTATGCATGGCGTTTCGCATTTCATAGGACTTGATGTTCATGATGTAGGCAGCAAAGACCAAAAACTGGAACCTGGTATGGTGGTAAGCTGCGAACCTGCTATATATGTAAAAGAAGAGGGTATTGGTATTAGGCTCGAAAACGATATTTTAATTACTGAAAATGAGCCTTATGATTTTATGGCTGATCTTCCGATTGAACCGGATGAAATTGAAAATTTAATGAAAAAATAGCAAGTCTAACTCCATGTATAAATTTATATTCATATGTCTTTTATTTCCAGGTTGTTTTTCATTTGGTCAAACAAATCAATTTCCCTATCAATTATCATTTAAAAAAGAATTAATTTTTATTTCTTCGGGTTTAAGTTTAAATGGCATATATTATTTAATTAAAAAAGATATTACTAAATTATCTGCATATGAAATCCCGGAATTAAAAATTACTGATATTAATAGATTTGACAGATCTGCGACGGAAAAATATAATACTAAATTAAATGAGACCAGTGAGATTCTAACAAATTTAGGGATTTTATCCCCTTCTCTTATAATGGTATCTGATTTAAAAAAAAAAGAATGGGGAAGATTTTTTACGATTGGGCTTATGTATTGTGAGGCACAATTACTAAATTACGGATTGAAACAAAATATTAAAGTTTTAATTCCCAGAAACAGACCATATTTATATAATTCAACAATAAAAATATCGGAAAGAGATGAATTAGCACGCAAGGAAGATAGCTATAAATCGTTTTATTCAGGTCATACTACAGCTATTTTCTGTTCTGCTGTATTTATCTCTAAGGTATTTAGTGATTTATATCCTGAATCGAAAATAAAATTGGCTATTTGGGGAATAACGCTGGCTGGAGCATCTATAACTGCCTATTTCAGATATGCTTCCGGCTGGCATTACCCAAGCGATATTATTACCGGGGCAATTATTGGAAGCACCATAGGATATTTAATTCCCGTTTTGCATTATAAAAAAAATAATAATTTTTATTTAACTTTAAAAAATCCTGGTTCTTTAGGTATATCATATCATTTTTAATAAAAAAATTATGATTCAAATAATTACATACAAAGATATGCCCATTCGATTTGATGACGGAGGTGAAGGTACGCCTGTTGTTTTATTGCACGGATATTTAGAATCCTTAAATATCTGGGATGATTTTGCATCCCCTTTAAGTGAAAAATACAGGGTAATCGCAATTGATCTACCCGGGCACGGAGAGACAGGTGTTATTGATGAAACATCGTCAATGGAGTTTATGGCAGAAATTGTAAAAGCTGTTCTGGATTATCTGGAAATTGAAAAATGTTTTCTTATAGGTCATTCAATGGGAGGATATGTTACATTGGCATTTTTACAATTATACCCTGAAAGACTATCGGGGTTTTCATTATTTCATTCAAAACCCCAGCCCGATACACCCGCAGCAATTGAAAACCGGAAAAGAAGTATAAAACTGGTTAAAGAAGGCAAGAAAGAATTAATTGTAAACACAAACGTTCCGAATTGTTTTGCTAGTATAAATCTTGAAAAATTTAAAGATGAAGTTGAATTTGCCAAACAAATTGCACGTAAAACTCCTGATGAAGGAATAATTGCTGCACTTAACGGTATGTTGCAAAGGCCTTCACGGGACAAAATATTAGCCGAAACTGAATTGCCCTTTTTATTTATTTTAGGAAAACAAGATAATTTTATCACTTTTAATGATATATATCCAACCTTTAAACTACCTAAAAACGGGAAATTCTTAATACTCGATAATTCTGGCCACATGGGATTTATGGAAGAAAAAGATAAAGCCCTGGAAGGTGTAATTTATTTTATTGACTCAATATCTCAATAGCTTTTTCCAGTATCGGATCAATTCCATCCTCTTCATCGCCAGTTTGAAATTGAAGATATAAATCTGGTTCAATACCAATCCCTTCAAATGGCACATTATTAATATCTGTTTGTAAACAAGTAGGTATCCGATATATCCAACCATTTGGCAATTCCCTGGTAATAGGACAACCGCCTGCTCCTCCGCCAGTATAATCACCAATAATAGTGGCACCGTGTATTTGTTTCATCATTAAAACAAAATCCTCGGCAGCACTTCCTACATATCTGTTTGTTAATGTGGCAATTTTGCCTTTAAATATATTATCTTCTGCCGGGTAAAAAGTGCTTTCATTTTTTTCAGAAAAATCATCATGTTCTGGTCCATTCCGGTATAGATTATACTTATAAACTAATTTTTTTTCAGTAAAATGGCTTGCTATTGTTTGTGCATTACTTTCCTCACCACCACCATTGTTTCTTATATCAATTATAATTCCATCCAATTTATTATACTGTTTAATTATTTCATTGATATAATTAAAATTCATCCGATTTTTTGAGAAACTTGAAATGTAAATATAACCCAATCTGTCAGTCAATTTCCCATACAGAAACGGTTCATTTGTACTTACATCTAATAAATAATTATGACGAATGTTATCCAGATTAAAATTTTCCTTGTAAATCTTGTGAGGATAAGCATAAAAATAATCAGGAGATTCAATTATTGCATGCCCATCTTTTAAATTTGAAATCATCCTTGATAAAAGATTGAAAAAGTCTTCGTCGGTAAGATTATCATTAACCAAAGGCATGTATACATTGTATATTGAATCCCAATTTATTCCTTTGTAAATAAATCTGGAATAATGTTCATCATAATCCTTCCATAACATTTTAAAATTATTAATGGGGGTATCCTCCAAATCTGGCCCCACTAATTTCTCAGTACATGAAATACATGTAAACAGAATAAATGTATTTAAAATAATTCTATTCATTTTAAAAAGAATATCCAATTCCCAGGTTAAAATTATTATATGCTGATTTTATTGAAAAAGGAAATTTTATGGTATAAAAATTGAATGAATATTCAACTGATAAATTAAAATGATTTCCTATATTTTTTTCGTACCATAATTTTGTCTGGTTAATAAAAAAATTATTAATCGAAGTAATTTTGCCAGAAAACAGATTCCATCCTTTGCTTGGTGAATATGGCGGCCTGACAATATATCCGAAAACCGGAATTATTGTTCTTATAAAAAACTTATTTTTTTCATTCAAATCATATTTAAAGAGCCCGGATAAATTTATTGCAGATATTGCCTCACCCGATTTATATTCATTTAATTCATTAAATGCCCTGGAAATAAAATGCTGATCCCGTAAAGAAAAAGACACTAAATAGTCGCCTCCTATAAAAATAAACCCTGAATTGTTTAATATGCTTATAACAAATCTATTATATGAATAGTTAAATTGAAATAAAAGCAAGTTCATATAGCTTGGTGATGATGATTCCAATTTGCCACCTATATATTGAAATTCAAGGATTTCAGTCTTCTTAAAATTATCTTCTCTGTAGAATATCCCAATCGGGAAAATCAATTTAGAATACACTAGAGGGGACATTAATTCATCATTCACTGCATATTTCCCGATTCCGGTTTTTAAGTTCAATGTCATTGTTTTATTGTCCTGACCACGGCAAACAAAACCAGAAAAAATTATATAAACAGTAATATATAATAAAATAATTTTTTTATACATAAAATAAATTTCTTGAAATGACAGCTATTCTTATTTAGGGTTGCAAATTTATTTAACTAACAAAAAACATAATAAATAACCAGAAAGCAATTGCTATTATTTTTTATTCATTTTTTTCGCCTTTTCAATTAAATCGAGTATGGTATTCATTTTTGGTTTTGAAGGGTGAAAAATTCTTTCTAATTCTTGCTCGGTAAAATTATCTTTTAAATATTGGTCAACAGGAACATACTCATGCCAGCAATCGGCAATTAAACTGCATGGCAATTGGTTGTTACAAGTCCGGCAATAACTGAATTCCAGAAAATGCCCGAGTTTACGGCAATATATTTTCTTAGAATCGAATTGGTCAATCATTATTCAACAAATTTAAAACACTAAAATTAATTAAATAAAATTAAAATCGGAATAATAATAAGAGGGTGTCCAAAAAGTCTTAAAATAATATAAAAAACTTTCTGTAAATTTTAATTTTCAAGATAATCTAAAAATTTTTGATGAGAATCGATAAGTTTAAAATTATAAGGAAGGCTGTTTAGCTGTTTTTCCAGCGAGCTTAAAATAAAAATTGTTTTATCAGAAAATATCTTTGAAAAATCTTTTATATAAGTCAGTAAATCATAATTTTTATAAGTAGTTATAAAAGCAGTAAAAAAATAATCAATTTGTTTGATTTTGGCTGTATCGATAATATCATCAAAAGGGACTGATTGTCCAAGATATATAATTTTATGACCTTTTTTCTTTATTAAATAACTATAAAACAATAAACCTAATTCATGCAATTCTCCTTCAGGTAAAAACAGCATAAATCTTTTAGGATTTTGATTTTCCTCAGGGATTATGTTCTCGATCGCTACTATAATTTTATGACGTATCAGGTTTGAAATAAAATGTTCTTGTGCCGGCTTTATCTTTCCTGTTTGCCATAATATGCCAATTCTTTCTAATAAAGGATATATTATTTTTAATACGGTGCTTTCAAATCCAAATTTTAAAATATTAGCATTTAATATTTTTTCAAATTTTAATTCATCCAATTCTATCATCGAAATAATTAAGCTCTCGATATGGCTATTAAAATCAGATGTCTCTCCAATTAAATAAACCACCTTTTCTTTTAACTCATTCGATTCTAATTTAGCGATTTTTGAGATTTTAAATCCGTTTTTATTTAAAATGGAAATATTTAATAGCCTTTTCAAATCGTTATCACAATAATACCTGATATTTGTTGCAGTTCTCATTGGTTGAAGAAGCTTATAACGGTTCTCCCAGATACGAATTGTATGAGCCTTAATACCAGATAATTTTTCCAAATCTTTTATTGAATATTTTCCCATTTAAAGATAATTTCAAATCAAATAATTACCAGACTATTTCAATAACAGTTAAACAAGACGATTTGTTTACATAACTTTGATTAATGTTTCCGTATTAACATTAAACCATCCCTGAGGGGGAGAATAAATTTTTCAACTCTTTTATCACTTTTAACTATTTTACTAAATTCCTTTAAACCCATTGTTGTTTTTTCATAATCATTCTCATCAAGCACTTTTCCGTCCCAAAAAATATTATCTGCAATTATAAAACCACCTTTCTTTACTTTATCAAATACTTTATTATAATAATCACAATATTGCCTTTTATCACCATCAATAAATACCAGATCAAATACATAATCCATTTTATCGATTATTTGCAAGGCATCACCCATATAAAATTTAATTTTATGTGTAAGGTTTAGCTTCTCCACATATTTTTTAGGAAATTCTTCCAATTCAATATTTAGTTCAATGGTATGTAATTTTCCGGAAGGTTTTAATCCTTTTGCCAGGCAAATAGCTGAATACCCGGTAAACGTACCAATTTCCAAAATTTGTTCCGGTTCTATCATTTTGCTTATAAATTCAAGAAATTTTCCCTGCATATAACCAGAGATCATTCGAGGATTTAATGCTTTCAGGTAAGTTTGACGGTATAACTCTTTTAATATTTCATCCTCTTCGTCAGAATGAGAAAGAATATAATCTTCAATTTTTTGATTAATATTAAACATTTAGTTCATTCATAAATTAAAATGGATAATTTATTCTTATTTAAAATATCATTTGCAATTTCCCGGAGTTTTTCGCCCGTGATTGAATAGATTTTTTCTTTCATCTCCTCATAAGTATCAACTTTATTAAAAATATTATACGTTTTTCCATTCAAAATCATTAAATTTTCGTTATTATCAGAATTAATTGCTATTTGGCCCGTTAATTGTCTTTTTGCATTTTTTAATTGATTGGCAGTAAGTTTAACATTTATCAATTTATCAATTTCTTTATTTATAAGTTTTATTGATTTATTAATATTTTCCCTGTCTGCACCAAAATAAATTGTTAATATTCCTGTATCACTGTATGGTGTGTAATGCGATTCCACATTATAAGCTAATCCGTTTTTTTCGCGCAAGGAATAATTTAACTTTGAGTTTGATCCCGGACCTCCCAGTAAATTATTCATTAAACCTAATCCAATCCTTCGTTCATCTTTAATATTATATGCAAGATTCCCAATTACACAATGTGCCTGGTAAATTCTTTTTTTCACTCTTTTTTGAAAAGGTGTATACTGATATTGTCCGTTCCTAACTTCATACCTGTAATTAGGTTTAATATGCCCAAAATGCTTTTCAACCGATTTAATTAATTTACTAAAATTTATATTTCCAACCAAGCTAATTACCATCTGGTCAGTATGATAATTATTATTTATAAAATTTAAAATATGATTTTTATCAAACTGTTTTAATATTCTTTTATTCCCTAAAATATTCCGTCCAATAGCAGCTTCTTTATATACCAACTCTTCAAATTCATCAAAAATTAAATCGACGGGGCTGTCTTTATAGGAATTAATCTCATCATAAATAATTATTTTTTCT
>JAFGQQ010000406.1 GCA_016935595.1 Bacteroidales bacterium | reverse complement strand
GGATTCTCCTTTAATACGGACTAAACCTGCTAAATCCTGGTTCGATTGCAACGGATCGGAAAATTGCAAAAGAACATGTTGTTCGGGTTGCTGAATAACCTGTACTTTGATCAGTTTGAAATTATCCAGTCCGGGTACTTCTACCTTTTTTTCTCCTTTTATTTCCACGCCTATGGGTGTTCCATCCCAAGTGATAATCACTTCACCATCTTCAGCTTTACGATTTATGCTATCTACCTGGAAAAGATGTTTTTTGATATCTGGCTTATGATCCCATGAAATAGATAATTTTTTGCCATCTTGCGAGGCTTTTAATATTTTTTCAATTTCTTCATTTTCAATAAAATCGGCAGTTAGCACATTTCCTTCGAGCTTATATAATTTTAAGTTTTTCTTGTCATATGTTTTAAGATTGTCTTCTGTTACGGTAAACGATTGTTTAATGGTTTGAAACTGGAAGGCGAATGTTTTGTATTTATCCGGCACTTCAATAATTTTTGATAATAAAAACTCGCCTTGATATGAAGTGCCTGATGGAAGCCGGGTCTCAGGTTTGAATTCAATGGTTTGGTTATCAATCCAAAATGTTGTTCCTTTAATTGAGGGTTCGAATTTAAATAGTTTTTCATCAATTAATGAATTTGGTTCCACTTCTTGCTTATGTTCGGCAGAAAGACGCATCCGGATAGTTGATTTTGAGGGTATAACGCCGCCAGTATAGCCAATTATATATTCCCTGAAACCGGGATCGATTTTTGTTACCTCAATTTTTTTAGGTTTTTGCTTAATTAAGAAAATTAATGCTACTCCTATTACTATGATTCCAAGAAGTGATAGGAGAATTATACGGTTCTTTTTCATAATTATATTTTTTGGTTAATATTTGTTAAGAATTTTTTTGCTGGTAACAAGTTAAGGAAAATAAGGAAATTTTAAAAGCAAAAAAGCCCAATAATAAATATAATTTTTAAAATCTATCATTTTTGTTTTGTATATTTATGCCTTATTTATTGATTTAATTTGGAAACGAATAACAAATTAAACCTAATATATCAGGGTAAAAGCCTAAAAAAAGAATTAAGCCATTTTACAGGTATTAGTTTTGGCATATTTTTATTTATTCTTTTTTTTCAGCCATTTACACTCGAAAAGCTTGATTTTAACAACAGATTATTATTTATAGCTGGTTTAGGAGCGATTGTTTTTTTATTTATGATGTTGGCCCGTATTGTTATTCCCTGGTTTATTCAAAAAGTATCCGAAAGCAACCATGCAGCTATTTTATTTCCCTTTATTAATGGATTTTTAATTTTAGCTTTCAGTTCAATTGCTTTTGCTTTTTATCTTAAATATGTAGGTCATGTTAGCATTACGTTTCATATTATGTTTAAAATAGTTATGATTTGTCTTGCGCCCCCTTTAATTTTAAGATTTTATGATGTGTTTAATGAATTAAAGCAACAAATCGAATTACTCAGTATAGATAGAAAAAAATTACAGAACCAAATTAAGGAATTCGAAGAGATTAATACAGAAAGTACAATTGAGTTTATTTCTGAAAACAGCGCTGAAAAATTAGAACTCTTGTTATCTGATGTTGTAATGATTAAATCTGCTGATAATTATGTTGAAATCATTTTTAAAGATGATGACGATTTTAAGAAGAAACTTATAAGAAATACCTTAAAAAATATTGAACAGCAAATAAAACAATATTCAAATTTTATTCGTTGTCACAGGACTTGTATTATAAATATTGACTATGTTGAAAACCTTGACCGGAAATTTAATAATTACTGGTTAGTAATAAAGGAATATAATGAGGAAATTCCTGTTTCACGTCAATATTTACTTCAGGTAAAAAAAGCTATAATAATTTAAAAGGGGTGAATAACATTTACCCTGTTTTTTTGTCATTAACCACATTATTTTATTCTATACCATTAAATATTTGTCATTAATCCCTTTTATTTTCAGCAAATTTAAATTGAAATTATTTTTATCCCCGGCTTGATAGTAAAATAAATGACAAGTATTTTACTTCAAGATTTTGATTATAATAATTAAATTAAAATAAATTTATGGAAACACTTAATTTACTAGTTGAGAAATATTGTGAATTTCCCAGGGCCTTAAGAAAACCTATGTGGCAGGTCTGGCATAAACTTTTAATCAGGTTTGATAATGACATAAAGGTAAATTTTATGAATTATGGTTATAATAGCTTAAATGGCGAAAAACCGTTATTTCTTGAAGAGGATGACGAAAAAAACAGGTACTGTATACAATTATATGACCATGTAGTTCATAAAGCTGTTTTAAAAGACAAGGATGTACTGGAAGTAGGATCAGGAAGGGGGGGAGGAGCATCGTACATCACCAGGTATTATAAGCCTAAAACTTATACAGGCCTCGATATTTCGGCCAGTATTATTAATTTTTGTAATAGCTATTATAATGTTCCGGGATTATCATTTGTTAGAGGAGTTGCAGAAAATCAACCTTTTAATGACAATTCTTTCGATATAGTTGTGAATATCGAATCAGCGAGGTGTTACAGTAGCCTCAGTGTTTTTTTTCTTGAAGTTTATAGAGTATTACGGCCCGGCGGGTACTTTTTATTTGCTGACATGATTGAAAAAGAAGAAGTGGAGGATATGCATATTAAATTAATGGAGAATGGATTTAATATTGTAGAAAGCACAAATATTACCAAAAATGTTGTTAATGCACTCGATAAAGATTCAGCCAGGAGAGAAGCATTAATTAAAAGGAAAATACCCGGGTTCTTAAAAAGTTCTTTTTCTCAATTCGCAGGCACAAAAGGAACAGAAAGATATTTATCATTTACAAACGGAAAATTTGAGTATTGGAGTTTTATACTGAAAAGGATTTAATAATAATTTTGCGGAATTATTGGAAGATATTAAAAAATCGGGCAATTAATATTTGTAAAAGAGAAAAGTTTAGTTAAAATAAGTTTCTGCCAATAAATTTTTGCTTGAGCTTATTAATCCCTTTTCGTCTGATTTGGCGTACCCTTTCAGATGTAATTCCTTGTTTCTGAGAGATCTCATTTAACGAAAGGGGATGTGTATTATTAAGCCCAAATGACATTTTAATAATAGCAGCTTCTCTTTTTGTTAGCTTATCTAAAGCATTATCTATTTCGTATTTAAGTGATTCTTTCAATAAATTGGCATCGGGTGAAGGAAGATTATTTTCATTAATTATATCATATAAATTAAATCCGTCTACTTCATTATTTGATATAGGAGCATCAAATGATAATTGATTTTTCTTTATTCTGTTTGAAGTATTTACTTCCTCTTCCCTAATATCCAATACATCTGCAATTTCATTATCGGTTGGTTCCCGCTGAAATTTTTGCTCTAAAACCGGAAAGGCCTTTGCAATTTTATTGATGGAGGCAACTTTATTTAGTGGTAATCTTACAATTCTTGATTGCTCGGAAATTGCCTGAATAATTGCTTGTCTTATCCACCAAACCGCATATGAAATAAATTTAAATCCCCTTTTTTCATCGAATTTTTGGGCGGCTTTTACTAAACCAACATTGCCCTCGTTAATTAAATCAGGTAAAGATAAGCCCCTGTTCTGGTATTGTTTAGCAACAGAAACAACAAATCTCAGGTTGGCAGTAACAAGTTTCTCCAAAGCCTGGATGTCTCCATTTTTAATTCTGATAGTTAATTCAACTTCTTCCTCAACCGGAATTAAATCGTATTTGCTAATTTCCTGGAAGTACCGGTTTACAGCCTCATCAGTTCTGTTTGTGATTTGTTTTGTTATTATTAACTGTCTCATAATAATATTCGAATTTATCAATTCACATTATATAAAGATAATGAGAGTGTTATACTTTAGGTTTCTAAAGTTATTTATATTAAAACATTTTTATCGATAAATGTTAACCGGCCGATTTAACATTAATTGCAACTATTCCTTTACTACCAGGCCGGGTATCAAATTCCACTTTTTGTCCGGCATCCAATCCTGCATAAGAACTGAATAATCCTGAGCGGTGTACGAAAATATCCTCGCCCTCTTCCGATTCAATGAAACCATAACCTTTAATTTCATTATACCATTTTACTTTTCCTGTTTTCACTTTTTGATTCTTTATTAATTTTTAAAAAATTTTTCACGCTTTGGCCGGGCCTCGTTCACAATAAGTTCCCGGTCATGTAACTTGCTGCCGTTTAGTTCTTTAATTGCATTTTTTGCTTCTTTATTATTTTCCATCACAATAAAGGCAAAGCCTTTGCTTTTTCCACTGTACTTATCAGTTATTATTTTTGCAGATGTCACTTCTCCATAATCTTCAAAGATATCTTTTAAATTGTTTTCTTTTACCTTATAATCAAGGTTTCCAACATAAATGTTCATTTTTATACTTGTTAGTTAATAGATTATTTATTTTATTGATTTTTTTACTGTTATTATTTTCTTTCCCTTATGCCAACATTAATTGTGCCAATAATATCAAGAACTTCTTTATTATTATAAAATAATTTTATGCCTGCAAAAAGAAATACAGTTATTAAAAAAAAATAAACTATTCAGGCAACTGTTATAAATATAAAATTTACTTAGATTTAAAAATAAGGTCGAAAATGAACTAAAAAAAGGAAGATATTTAGTTTTATTAGGGCTCCAACTTTCAAATCTTAATAGTGTCAAAGATAAGTTTAATTTGTTTAATATTACTATAAATTAATAATAAAGTAGAAATAAGAAAAAAATTAATATAATATTTTTATTTTCTTGATAAATGAAAATTTCTTCCCGAACTTTGTATATATATTAAAATCAGAAATCATGAAAAATTTTATTTATTTAATTGTTTTTTTATTATTAATCATTTCATGCAATTCAGCTTTTTCTGCCTGTAAAGCAGACACAAACAGGGCTGTATTGATTGACACCTCTTCGTCTGATTCGACTGAATATGAACTAATAGTTTTTGATATTGGTTATGAAACTTTTCTCATCACTCAACCTCCAATGGAATTTTATTCAAAAGAATATTATAAGAATTGGAATACACTTTACGTTACAGAGTGGAACCTGAGGTATATAACACAAGCCAAAACAGGATTTTATGAAACTCAAATTGATTATGATCCCTTAATTGATTATGGAACAGAACTGGAATACAGGCTGTATTATTATTTTCAGTTTTTTGAACAAAAAAATAATGTTACATTAATTCAAAGAGCAAAATAAGGCGAAATAAATTTATACAGTATAATATTATGTAGTTATTATTAAATAACTTAAATATATTTGTCTTTTAAGATAGAAATTTTCATCATACACAGAAGTTAATGGGTATTACTTTAAGAATATTCTTTCATATTTTATTTTTTTCAGTCATTTCTTATCATATATCTTTTTCTCAAGACAGCATTAAATATAATAATTATATAGGTATCCATCCTGGATTAGCACAGGTTACTATTTTAGATGAAATAGATGACCCAAAAATTTATAAAGGCAATGCATTCAATGGCTTCGATGTAATAATAACATTCAATAAAAAGAAAAATATAATATTTTATACTTATCAAATCCTTAAATGCAAATTAAAACCTTACGAAGACTTAAGTAATTACAAAGAAAATTATATTGATTATAAGTTTTTTAAAGCGTCATATACTTATTATAAATTTTTAAAATCACGAAATAATGGTAAAAATATAATTTATGGGGGATTAGGATTATATACATTTAATTCCAAAAGAACGCATCATTTTCAAAATAAATATAACCGCCTGGTCGACGAACCTTATGAAACATTTTCTTTCGATAGAGTTAGCCTTTCATTGTATTTAAAAACCATGTTAAAATTTAATATGGAAAATAATCAGTACTTTTTTATTAATCTAGGCATACCTTTAATAAGCTTTATTGTACGGCCGAAAACATTGAATCCTTATTTTATTAGCGCTAATTATAATAAGACCTACTTTGGTTCGATTCATAATTTTCCGGGATTTCAGTCTGATATTATGTATATGAAAAATATTTCGAAAAGACTGAGCTTTAGTTTAAATTATTCAGCCTTATATTACCAGTTTAAAAGAGAATATATGTTAAGATCTTATAACAGGAATATTTCTGTTGGATTATATTTTAGATTTAAATAGATGAAACGAATAATATTTTATATTATAATTTTTATATTATTTACTAATTGTGAAAAAATAATATTCCGACCATATCAGTACGAATCCCTTGAAAATGTTTTTGAAATATGCTGGAAAGAAGCGGATCTGCAATATTCGTATTTTACATATAGAAATATAGACTGGGATAATATCTATGATAAATACAAACCAGAAGTTCATGCAGAGATTTCTGAATATCAGTTATTTAGTATTCTTTCTAATATGCTTAATGAATTGAAAGACGGGCATGTAAATCTTTATATAAAAAATGCCAATTCAGGTCTTTCGAAAGAATGGTTTGAAAGATACCCTTCTAACGAGATTGAATTAAGTAAATTAATTAAAAATTATCTGGATGAATATAATTATGCTAATTCTATAATAGGATATGGTTTAATTAATGGTGAACTTGGTTATATAAATATTAATTCTTTTCATGGTGATAGTACCGATTATTTTATAATTGATGAAATAATAAACGATTTTAATGAAACAACCGGGATTATTATTGATGTCAGGTCGAATGGCGGAGGTTATTCCAAGTATGGAGATACAATTGCCAGCAGGTTTGCAGATTCTAAAAGATTAGCTTATAAGTACCGTTTTAGGGACGGTCCTGGCCATGATGATTTTACACCCTGGTATAATTCTTATATTGTTCCTGCTGATGTAAACATCTATCAAAAACCTGTCGTGATACTTACCAACAGGAGATGTTATAGTGCAACTGAACTTTTTATACTAAAAATGAGAGTTTTACCAAATATTACTGTTGTAGGAGATACTACAGGCGGACTAGTTGGAAGTCCAATATTCAGAGAATTACCTAACGGATGGACATTCAGATTATCGAATACACAGGTTGTAACATATGAAATGGAATACATAGAAGAGGTTGGTTTGCCTCCTGATATTGAAGTCCATCTTCCCGTTAATGAGACGGATATTGATTATATTCTTGAGGAAGCAATAGAAATTTTGTCTAATTAATGAACTCTTTTTATATTGTTAATTTCATTTGCTATTATAACAATCTCATCTATTCTCAATTGTTTATTTGAATCTGTATTAATTTTAATATTTGACAAATCTTGTATATATAAAAAAATGTAACTTCTTTTGCTATATTTCTTGGTATTATGATTCGATTTTTAGAACATAAAGATATAGATAAAACAAAATGGGATGAGGTAATTCATAACTCGCCAAACGGATTGATTTTTGCTTTATCCTGGTATCTTGATATTACTGCACCAGGTTGGGCAGCATTAGTTAAAGATGATTATAATGCTGTTATGCCCTTGCATATAAAAACCAGGTTTTTTGTTAAATATATCACCCAGCCGCAGTTTACAAAACCATTGGGAGTATTTTATTCTGATTATCCTGAAAAAATTAATATAACGGAGTTTATCAATCGAATTCCAAAGTCGTATAAAATCATAAAAACCACATTGAATAATTATCCTCTTAATGATGCTGAAGATGAAACGTTTCAAAAATATACCTATCAATATATGGATCTTTCAAGACCGTATGAAGAATTAAAGAAGAATTATACAAAAAATGCCAGGAAAAACATAAAAAAGGCGTTAGCTTCTGAAATTAAAATTAAAACTATTCAACAAAACGATTATTTATTATTTAAAAAGAAATATCCGAGAAATAAATCTGTGGCAAAAGTATATCCTCTTGTAAAACAGATTTCAATTACTGCTAATGATCATAAAATGGCGAAGTTTTACGGTGCATTTGACGAAATGAATGATCTCTGTGCAGCAAAATTGATTTTAAGTTTTAATAAGAGAAATACACTTCTTACTGCTGCCACAAACAGGATTGGAAGAGATAAAAAAGCAAATTTTTTATTAATCGATCAGTTTATTAAAGATCATTGTGAGCATGATGAGATT
>JAFGQQ010000405.1 GCA_016935595.1 Bacteroidales bacterium | reverse complement strand
TGGATGATATTTTCTGGATGGAAGCCTATGGTGACAAAAAGGAAATTCTTTCGAAATATAAAGATCCATATTTAAATAAATATATTAAAATCAATTACGGCCCATGGGAACGTTTAAATGGCAATAAACCTTTTATTGACGAAGTAGGTGAAAAACCTGCCGGAGCAAATTTTTATCCTCCTGATATGACTAAAGATGAATTTGAAAAATTAAATTCTGAAGATAAAACAAGCTTATATACCTTAATAATAAGAGATGAAAAAGGTAAATTACAATCTGTACCCTATCATATTGCATTTAAAGAAAAAATTGACAAAGCTGCCGAATTATTGCTGAAAGCGTCAGAATTAACTGATGATGCAGATTTAAAAAAATATTTAAGATTACGTTCAGAGGCTTTGTTAACTGATGAATATTTTGAAAGTGATTTGGCCTGGATGGATATGAAGAATAACAATATTGATTTTGTTGTTGGGCCTATTGAAAATTACGAAGATGGATTATATGGCTATAAAGCTGCCCATGAATCGTATGTACTTTTAAAAGATAAAGACTGGAGTGATAAACTTGCACGGTTTGCCTTACTTTTGTCTGAGTTGCAAAAAAGCCTTCCGGTGGAAGATGAATATAAACAGGAGGTTCCGGGCAGCGATTCCGATCTTGGTGTTTATGATGCAGTTTATTATGCCGGCGATTGCAATGCGGGCAGCAAAACAATTGCTATTAACCTTCCAAACGACGAACGGGTTCATATTGAAAAAGGCAGTCGCAAACTGCAACTTAAAAATTCAATGAAAGCAAAATTTGATAAAATTCTAATCCCGATTAGTGATATTGTAATTGCTGAAGAACAACAAAAACATATAAAATTTGATGCTTTTTTTGAGAATGTAATGTTTCATGAGACTTCCCATGGTTTGGGTATTAAGAATACAGTTAACGGTAAAGGTACTGTTCGGGATAACTTAATGGAATCTCACAATTCAATTGAAGAAGCTAAAGCTGATATTGGAGGTTTGTTTTTAGTAAGTAAATTGCACGAAATGGGCGAGCTGGGAGATAAAGATCTAATGGATAATTATGTAACTTTTATGGCCGGTATTTTCAGGTCAGTCCGCTTTGGGGCTTCAAGTGCCCATGGTAAATCAAATATGATCCAATTTAACTATTTTATTGAAAAAGGTGCATTTAACCGCGATAATAATGGTTTTTACAGTGTAAATTTTGAGGTTATGAGAGAAGCTGTTAGTTCTTTATTAAACGAAATTTTAGTAATTCAGGGGGATGGTAATTATGAGGCTGCTAAAAAATTATTGGAAGAAAAAGGAATTATTAAGGAAGACCTGCAAAAAGACATACAAAAAATAGCTGATGCTGATATTCCTAAAGATATAGTTTTTAATCAGGGCCTGAAATTTCTTGACTTAAAGTAAATACACAAAATATAAAATACTTGGGTGAAGCAATATTAAATTACTTGACTATGCGGGAATCCATCACTTTTCAAATAGCTTCACCCGACGAGTTTAAAACAAAACTTCTTTTTTGGGCTAATCAGTTTTCACGGTTTTCTTTTCTCGACTCAAATAATTATTATAATAATAAAAGCGGAGATTTTTTTTTTCATTCATTCAACACTATTGTTGCAGTTGACCCAATTATTGAGCTTAAAACTAATAGACCGGATAATTTTAATAACCTGAAAATTTTCTTAGAAAGAGAGAAAGATTGGGCTTTTGGCCATCTTGGATACGACCTTAAAAATGAATTAGAAAATTTGGGTTCTCACAATTTTGATGGGATTGGTTTTTCTGTAATGGATTTTTTTATTCCAAAATACATTTTCAAAATCGAACGCAATAATGTTATAATTTTATATAAAGAAAATTACATAAGCAAAACCGGAATACTTAATGCAATTGAAGAAATACAAGGATGGGAAATTCCTGAAAACATTAACATTAATGAAATTAAACCTGAACCCAGAATACAAAAAAGTGAATACCTAAGAATTGTTAAAAAAATTTTAGAAGAAATTCAATATGGAAATATTTATGAAATGAATTTTTGCAATGAGTTTTTCTCTGAAAATCAAACAATTAATCCTGTTTGGACTTATATTAACTTACAACATATTTCTCCGGCACCTTTTTCAGCCTTTTATAAATCAGGTAATAAGTTTTTAATTTCGGCCAGCCCGGAAAGGTTTTTAAAAAAAACAGGCGACAAGATAATTTCCCAACCAATAAAAGGCACCATCCATCGTGGAAAAGATAAAGCAGAAGATAATATCCTGGCTGATTATCTGAAAAAAAATGCAAAAGAAAAAGCAGAAAATACTATGATCGTTGACCTTGTAAGAAACGACCTTTCAAAATTTGCAAAAAAAGGAAGTGTAAAAGTTGACGAATTTTGCGGTATATATTCGTTCAGCCATGTTCACCAAATGATCTCAACTATTTCAGCTGAACTTGAAGCAGGCACTCATTCTGTTGATGCAATAAAAGCGGCTTTCCCAATGGGATCAATGACTGGTGCCCCAAAAGTTAAAGCAATGGAATTAATTGAAAAATTTGAAAAAACAAAAAGAGGTTTATATTCGGGTTCGGTCGGCTATTTTACACCCGATGGCAATTTTGATTTTAATGTAATTATCCGGAGCATTTTATACAACAACGCTAACCGTTATTTAAGCTTTATTACAGGCAGCGCTATTACTGCCAATTCTATTCCCGAAATGGAATATAACGAATGCCTGTTAAAGGCAAAAGCTATGCAGGAGTGTTTGT
>JAFGQQ010000404.1 GCA_016935595.1 Bacteroidales bacterium | reverse complement strand
TTATTTTATTACTGATTTACAGTAATTTGCTATTTTGCCAACAAGGCGATTATAAACTTCATATAGTTCAAAAAAATAACAGTCTCGGAAAGGAAAAATTTAAAGATGAATTCATTAAGCTTAATGATTCGTCTGAAGTTATAATGGCTTTAACTAATTACTTGGCCCAATCTTATAAAAACGGATATTTAAATGCCAGATTCGATAGTGTTAGTATTGACAGTATTACTGGTAATGCTTTTTATTATCAAGGTGAAAAATTAAAATTCGGAAAAATTAATCAAGGTAACATTAAAGAAGAAGCCTTAAGAAAAAAAAACATAAATCTTCAAAATCTTTATAATAAAACATTTAACTCGCAGCTATTAAACCTATTGTTCAAAAAAATTATTTCGTATTACGAAAATAATGGTTATCCTTTTGCTGCTGTTTCTCTAATAAATCTTAATTTATCGGAGCATTTACTTAACGGAGAGTTATACTTGCAAGAATACGGATATTATAAAATCGACAGTTTAATCATTAAAGGAGATGCAGAAATAAATGAAAAATTGTTAAGAAGATATATTAATATAGAATACAATGAAATATACAACGAATCGAAAATAAAAAATATAAGCAAACATATAAATGATATCGATTTTATTGAAGAAGCCAAACCTTTTGAATTAGAGTTTACAGAAAATAAAGCAAATATTTACACTTATTTAAAAAAAAGAAAAGCAAATCGTATCAATGGTATATTAGGTATTTTCCCTGATGAAAACAATAACAATAAAATAAGTATTACAGGCGAAATAAATTTATTTTTATTAAATTCATTTAAAAAGGCTGAAATTATTGATATTAATTGGCGAAAACTGGAATCTTCCACTCAAGATTTTAACCTTAACTTTGAATATCCATACATCTTCAATACTCAATTTGGATTTGAAGGTCTTTATTCACTTTACAAAAAAGACACAAGCTATTTTAATAATAGTTTTAGATTTGGCGTGAGGTATATTTTATACGGAAATAATTTTATTAAATTTTATTACCAGAATAAATCAAACAATTTAATAGGAAACCAAAATGAATTTAATTATAATTATCAATTTGGAAGTTCAACCAGTTCATTATTCGGAATTGGTTACTTTTATAATAATCTCGATTATAAATATAATCCGGCAAAGGGCATAAAAATAAATATGAACATTAGTACAGGTAAAAAGAAATTTAAAAATACCGAGAAAAATACAGTAAACAGAACCGAGATCGATATAAATTCTGCATTCTATTACCCACTAATAGGTAAAATGGTATTTAATACCAAAAATATTACTGGTATAATTTTAGATAATGAATTATATGAAAACGAATTATACAGAATCGGAGGAATTAACAATTTCAGGGGCATTGATGAGCAATCAATTCTTGCTTCACTTTACTCAATATTTTCTTTTGAGCTAAGGTATCTTTTTGAGAAAAATTCAAATATTTTTATTTTTTCAGATTGGGGGTATTACGAAAGGCAAACCATAAATAAAACCTCAGATAGTCCGTTTAGCTTTGGCGTAGGATTAAATTTAGGTACACGCTCGGGTATTTTTTCAATAAATTATGCTTTACCAAAACAATTTGATAATCCGATTGAACTGCGCGCTGCAAAAGTGCATATAGGTTATTCTAACAGATTTTAACAATAATATCATGTATTTGAAAATTTAATTACTTATTTTTACCTCCTTTTAAAACTAAGTTGTGATGAAAATAAATCTTTTAATAATTTGTATTGTATCGTTTGCTTTATGTCATGGGCAAACAGACAAAAATATTTTAAAAAATGAATTAGATAGTTTCAGCTATGCTTTAGGAATAGAATATTCTAAAGGTATTATGGATGCGAATATTCAAGAAATAAATATTAAAGCTTTTACACAAGCATTTGAAGATATGTTTAACAATAATGATAAACTTATAAATACCGACGAAACAAGAGATTATATAAACCAATATTTTTATAACTTAAACACTATGAAAGGAATAGAGAATTTAAAAAAAGGAAAAGATTTTTTAGAAAAAAACAAAAAAAATGAAGGTGTTATCGAACTACAAAGCGGTTTACAATATAAAATAATAATTCAGGGGGATGGTCCAAAACCTACAATTGAAGATAAAGTATTATGTCATTATAAAGGCACATTAATTGACGGCACTATTTTTGACAGTTCATACGACCGTGGACAACCTATTGATTTTCCTTTAAATGGAGTAATAAAAGGCTGGACAGAGGCCTTACAATTAATGCCTGTTGGCTCTAAATGGATATTATATATACCTCCTGACCTTGGTTATGGGGAAAAAGGAGCCGGAAATGTCATTGGCCCTAATGAAACATTAATATTCGAAGTTGAACTCATTTCAATAGAATAATCATAAATCATTAATTTAAAATATCATGAAAATATTAAAATCGGGATTATTTATTTTTTGTACATCAATACTTTTCTTGAGTTGTACACAGCTAACAAAAGACACAAAAATTGTAACCTCCGCCGACTCGGTAAGTTATGCTATAGGAGTATCAATAGGGAGTAACATTAAACCCCAGTTTGAAGATATAGATCCGTATATTATTGCCAAAGGCATTGAAGATGTTTATAATGAAAAAGAAACCATGTTTGATTTAACCGAAGCCAATAATTTTATAAATAAATATGCTTATAATAAATACTTAATTAAAGCCGATGATAATAAAAAAAGAGGCGAAACTTTTTTAAATGAAAACAGGGACAAACCTGGTGTTATTACTACGGAAAGCGGATTACAATATAAAATTATTGAAGAGGGTGTAGGTCCTTCACCCAGGTTAAAAGACCAGGTGAAAGTGCACTATAAAGGAGCGCTTATTGATGGTACTGTATTTGATAGTTCTTACGATAGAGGAGAACCTGCTACATTCCAGGTAACCAGAGTTATTAAAGGATGGACTGAAGCTTTATTGCTAATGAAAACCGGATCGAAATGGGTACTGTATATCCCATCCGACTTGGCATATGGCCTTAATGGTTCAAGAAATAAAATAGGTCCTAACGAAACTTTAATTTTTGATGTTGAATTAATTGAAATTATCAGGGAATAAGATATTATTCATCAAAAAATAAAAAACCGGAATTTAATATATTCCGGTTTTTTTTATTATAATATTTAATTAAATTTAACGCCTAATTCCCTAGCAATCTGTATCAATTCCTTTTTAACAGCAGGAATTAATTCAATTCCGTTTTTCATTATTTCAATTTCCTTTTCTCTTTCAATCTCCCCGGGTATATAAACCCTTGTTTCCCCTTTGGCTGGTTTTGCGTTTTTAAAAGTTTCTATCCATTTATCCATTTTCTCTTTAAAAATATCTGATGGTTGAAAAGCGTCAATTCTTATTGCACCAAAAAAGTGTCCTGTTCCTTCACCTACTTTTTCATTTAAAACGGGTAAATATGCCACTGATGGCGGAACAAAAGGTCCAAAATTTGCACCAGACAATACTGCTGAAAAAATATCAACAATTGCCGACATACAATATCCTTTATGGCTTCCGTGTTCATAATCTCCCCCTAAAGTAAGCATTGAACCTCCCTGTTTTAATATAGCCGGATCATTTGAAGAATTCCCGTCTTTATCCTGAACAAAACCTACACTCACTTTTTTGCCTTGTTTTTCTGCAACTGCCAGTTTACCCCTGGCTATCGGAGTTGTGGCAAAATCGGCCACAAAAGGCGGATATTTTTTTGCCGGAATAGCCACAGCTATTGGATTTGTTCCTAATAAACGGCTTACACTTAAAGTGGGGGCAACTAATGGATTTGCATTGGTCATGGTTAAACCAATCATATCATGTTCCAATGCCATCATGGCATAATAACCTGCTATGCCAAAATGATTAGAATTCCGGGTTGAAACCCATCCTGTACCAGCTTTTTTTGCTTTTTCAATAGCTATCTCCATCGATTTAATTGAGGGTAACATCCCGATTGCCCTGTCACCATCAACCACAGCAGTACTCAAAGTTTCATGGACTATCCTAATATTCGGATTAACATTTATTCTTTTTGCTTTCCATAATTCGTAATAATCTTTAATTCTAATCATTCCATGCGATGATATCCCACGTAATTCGGCTGCAAGAAATACTTTCGTGGCTTTTCCGGCATCATCTTCTTTAATACCCATTTGTTTGAAAACATTTATTGTAAATTTTTCAAGATATTCGTAAGAGTACATTTTATAAATATTTAGTAAAAATGAGCGTCAAAAATAAGCATTTTTAATTATTTATAAATAATTCAATTTTCAATCACAAACATTTTAAAATTTATTTTATTTATTTTTAAAGACTTTTAATAAAACCTTCAAGTATAAGTGAAGACAGATAAAAAACAACAGGTTAAAGAAATGTTTAACCAGATTGCTGGAAAATATGATTTTTTAAATCATTTTTTATCATTTGGCGTTGATTTATATTGGCGTAACAGGGCAATAAAACTTATAAAAAAAATATTAAAACATAACTGCATTAATCAAAACGACCTCCATATACTGGATATAGCAACAGGAACAGCCGATTTAGCCATTGCACTAAACAAATTAAAACCAAAAAAAATAATTGGAATAGATATATCGGAAAATATGCTGCAACTAGGTCAAAAAAAAATTTCGGATAAAAAAATTAAGAACATAGAATTACAATTAGGCGATGTTGAGAATCTTAAATTTGAAAACAATTCATTTAATATGGCAACTGTGGCTTTTGGTTTGAGAAATTTTGATAATGTCAATAAAAGTCTTTCAGAAGTTTATCGCATTTTAACCAATAATGGTTTTTTTCTAATTCTTGAATTCACAAAACCATCTTTACCGATATTTAAATCAATTTACCAGTTTTATTTTAATTATATATTGCCCCGCTTGGGCAAAATCATATCAAAAAACAACTATGCATATTCATACCTGCCCCATTCCGTAAAAGAATTTCCTCAAAAAGAAAAATTAATGGATGAATTAAAAATTACAGGTTTTGATAAAATTATCATGTATCAGTTAACGTTAGGTATTGTTAGTATTTATTTTGCATTTAAATCAAATAAAAATTAGCATAATTCATTACTTTATAATAATTTCGGCAATTTTCTATTGTTCTAAATAGAAGGTAAATTTTGTATAAATACTTTAAAATACTAATCTTTCTGCATTTCATCGGACAACTTAATATTGTTGCCCAAATGAAGACAGTTTTAAATTATCAGGAAATTGATCAGCGTCCCTTACACTTTGGTTTTGTATTAGGACTAAATACCTGTGATTTCGATATCAGGTTATCACAGGATTCGATCTTTGCCGACGTTTCGAGATTAAATCCTGGTTTTCATGTTGGAATTGTATCAAATCTTCGTTTAAATGATTACATGGATCTGAGGTTTCTCCCTGGAATGTCATTCGGATCGTGGGATGTGCATTATACAGAAATTTCAACCAATGAAAAGATTGATTATTCACCCCAACGCCTTCCTTATTATCCCATAGAATTCCCACTGGTGCTGAAATTAAAATCAGACCGAATTAATAACTACAGGCCATACTTAATAACTGATTTTACTTTGAGGTATGATATGGGTGGCAGTAAAAAATTTATTGAAGATGAGGAAAAATTACGTCTGATGCGATTAAAACCACTTAATTATTATTATAGTATCGGTTTCGGAATTGATTATTATTTTGAATTCTTCAAATTATCAACTGAAATAAAAATGGCTTTTGGCCAACGTGATATCCTTAACCATGAACCACATTCTTCGCATGCGATTTTTACAACTTCAATCGAAAAGCTAAAATCGAATATGGTTTTTCTTTCCTTTCATTTTGAATAACAAGTATTTGTTAAATTTTATATATTACAACGATCTCCTTCTAATTTCGGAACAGGTAATTGCTACAGATGTAGCAACATTTAACGATTCTGTTTTGCTATTATTGAAATTTGGAATGGTGATTTTTTTATGAATAAATTTTTCAAATTTCGGATTAATCCCTTTTGCTTCATTTCCGAATATAATAAAAGCACTTTCAGGTAAATCGGTATTATAAATATTATCTCCTTCGGTAAAAGTACCTATTATCGAATAATTGTTATTAAATTGATTCAGAAAATCATTTAGCTTCATATAATAAACATTTACGCGGAAAATTGAGCCCATTGATGCCTGAATAACTTTCTGGTTATAAATATCAACACAATTTAACGAACATATAATATTTTTTATTCCGAACCAATCGGCAGTTCTTAAAATTGTTCCCATATTACCGGGGTCCTGTATATCATCCAAAACAATATTTATATCATTATTAAAATCAGCATATTTTATTTCGTTATCCGGTATATCAGCTATGGCTAAAACCTGGTTTGGAGCAGTTAATGAGCTTATTTTCTTCAATTCATTATCATTTACCTCAATTATTTCGATATTTCTAAACTTTTCATAGGTATTTTTCTTTAACCATTCTTTTTTGCCGAATATATTACTAACGGTATAATCCGACTCTAATAATTCTTTTGTAATTTTGTCGCCTTCAACAATAAACTTGCGATGCAACTCCCTGAATTTTTTAGTTTTTAAAGAGTTTATGAATTTAATATTATTTTTGCTGAGCACTATTAATTTATTTAAGTATACAAAAATATAAGAATTTTAAATTGAGCTATAAAAACACGCATATAATTAATTCAATAAAGTGTTTGATATTAGCATTTTTTATTATATCATGTAATCCTACTAAATACGTGCCCGATAATAAATACTTGTTAAAGAAATTAGTAATTAATGTTAATAATAAAAAAATAGAAAAGAAAGATTTAGAAAATTATATAAAACAAAAACCTAATAAAAAAATACTCGGTTTTCGCTTCCATTTAAAGATT
>JAFGQQ010000403.1 GCA_016935595.1 Bacteroidales bacterium | reverse complement strand
GGGCTTAAATTATTCGATATTTCTTTAATTGCAAGTATTGATTCATCAATTAATTTATCGGTATTTTCAATGATTTTTTTATTTGAATTTTCAGCAATATTTTTTGAAAGTGCCGAAACAGACATTTTTACAGATGACAGCAAAGGCCCTAAACCATCGTGAAGTTCTTTTGCAAATTTTTGCCTTTCATTTTCTTCTGTTTTAATAATTGCTGATAAAACCCTTGATTCATTTTCTTTTCGGAGATTATCAATCTGTTTTTGAATGTTAAAAATCCGTTTAATAAATAAAACACTTATTAACATTATCAACGAGATGAAAACACCTGTCCAGCTGCTTAATAAACCATTTATTATTGGGCTTTGGGATTCATAAACTTCCAAAAGTTCAAACACAAGCCTTACTGTCATTAATAAAAAACCAAGTGAAATAAGCCACCATGCAATATTCGACCGTGTACGCCTTATTAAGCTAATTGCCAAAACAGCCGTAATAAATTGGATTAATACAGAAATTATTAAAGCAATTTTAATCGCCATCGCCGATAAATATTTAATCCTCTGGCAAATATATAAATTATTATTATTTATAGACGGAAATTGGAGATTAAAGAATATTGTATCTAAAATACCTTTATTATATAGGAATTGGGATTTATTTAATGAAGTAACCCAATAAATATTTTTATCTCAGCTATAAAATTTATTACTTTGCAGGTTTTAAAAATTATCATTTGCCAGGCACGAAATACATATTTGTTACAGGAGGGGTGACTTCGTCACTCGGAAAAGGTATTATTTCGGCCTCTTTAGGAAAATTACTCCAATCAAGAGGTTTTAATGTTACCATTCAAAAACTCGACCCATATATTAATATCGATCCTGGCACACTTAATCCTTACGAACACGGCGAGTGTTATGTAACCGAAGATGGGGCCGAAACCGACCTCGACCTTGGCCATTATGAACGGTTTATAAATATTCCTACTTCACAGGCAAATAATGTAACTACCGGCCGGATTTATCAGTCGGTTATCAATAAAGAAAGAAGAGGCGATTATTTAGGAAAAACGGTTCAGGTAATACCTCATATTACCGATGAAATTAAACAGCGAATTAAATTTTTGGGCACAAAAAACAAGTTTGATATTATAATAACCGAAATTGGCGGCACTGTTGGCGATATTGAATCACTGCCTTATATTGAAGCTGTAAGACAGTTGAAATGGGATTTAGGCCCAACAAACAGTTTGTTTATTCATTTAACCTTAGTGCCGTATTTACAAACTTCGGGCGAGCTTAAAACCAAACCAACACAACATTCGGTGAAAGAATTACTTGAAAATGGTATTCAACCCGATATTTTAGTTTTACGAACTGAAAAAAACCTTTCAAAAGAACTTCGAAAGAAAGTGGCGCTTTTTTGCAATGTCGAGCCTGAATCAGTAATTGAATCGATCGATGCAAAAACAATATATGAAGTGCCTCTTTTAATGTTAAAAGAAAAACTTGATGTAATTGTTTTAAAAAAGTTGGGTTTTTCATATAAAAATAAACCCGATCTTTATAACTGGAAAAGTTTTCTCGATAAACTCCATAACCCAAAACATTTTGCAAGGATCGGATTAATCGGTAAATATGTTGAATTAAAAGATTCTTACAAATCGATAAACGAAGCTTTTATTCATGCCGGCGCAGCCAATGAATGTAAAGTTGAATTAAGGCATATACATTCTGAAAAAATAAATGAAGAAAATGTAAAAGAAATGCTGAAAGATTTAGACGGAATTGTTGTTGCTCCGGGTTTTGGTAACAGGGGAATTGAAGGTAAAATTTTATCGGTAAAATATGCCAGGGAAAATAATATTCCGTTTTTTGGCATTTGTCTTGGAATGCAATGTGCGGTAATTGAATTTGCCAGAAATGTACTGGGATTTAAAGATGCTAATTCCACAGAGATGGCCAATAATGTTGAATTTCCTGTAATAGATTTAATGGAAGAACAAAAAGGGATTACTGAAAAGGGAGGTACAATGCGTTTAGGCGGATATCATTGCAGCATTAAAAAGAACACAAAAACATACGATGCTTATAATAAAAAAGAAGTAATTGAAAGGCACAGGCACAGGTATGAATTTAATAACCAGTATTTAAAAGACTTTGAGAAAGCCGGCATGAAGGCTGCTGGAATAAATTCTGATACCGGACTGGTGGAAATAGTTGAAATTCCTGAACATAAGTGGTACATTGGAGTTCAATTCCATCCCGAATATAACAGTACTGTAGTTAAGCCACACCCGCTTTTTATAAGTTTTGTTAAAGCTACTATAAAATAATTTTAATTTTATAAAAGAACATTAATGGATAAAAACACGATTATTGGAATTCTTATTATTGGGGCAATAATTATTACTTTCAGTATAATTAATAAACCATCAAAAGAAGCGGTTGAGGAAGCTCAACGGAAAAAAGACTCATTAGAATTGGTAAGGCAGGAAGAACAATTGAAAGAGATTGTTGAGAAGAAAGAATCAGTTACCCATCAGGAAATTATCGCTGAAAAAAAAGAAGAAAAAACAGATGCCGCACTATTAGAACAGAGGTATGGATTTTTTTCAGATGCTGCAACGGGTGAAAATAAGTTTATAACCCTCGAAAATGACCTTTTACGTTTGGTGGTTTCAACAAAAGGAGGAAGGCCGTATACGGTTGAATTAAAAAAATACAAAACTTATGATTCACTGCCATTATATATTTTCGATGGGGATTCCACTGTTTTTGGTTTTGAATTTTTTTCATCAAACCGCGACATTTATACAGGTAATTTGTTTTTCACCCCTTTAACTGATTCGAATATTTATATAGCAGATAATAAAGATGCATCAGTCTCATTGAGATTATATGCCGGCGATGATAAATACCTTGAATATACTTATTCGCTTAAGCCAAAAAGCTATATGGTTGATTTTGATATAAAGCTTGTGAATATGGAAAATATAATCGATAAATCGCCATATCTCGATTTAACCTGGCAATTTTATTCCCCACAACAGGAAAAAGGGGCAGAAAATGAAAATATGTATACTACAATTGGTTATAAATTTTCTGACAATGAGGTTAATGAATTAAAATCGAGGGGAAAGGATAAAGACGGGAAAGAAATAAATACAAAACTGAAATGGATCGCTTTTAAACAACAGTTTTTTTCTGCAATTATTATTGCCAGGAACGATTTCTCAAATGCTTCGTTTGACTTTGAGAAACTTGGAGAACAATCAAGGCATCTTAAGCTATTTACGGCTAAAATAGGAACACAGTTTAATTATAGCAGTAATGAAGAAATCCCTCTCCAGTTTTATTTTGGGCCAAATCATTATAATACCATGCGTAAATATGAACAGGATTTTGAAGCCCTTGTTCCTCTTGGAAAAAATATTATAAAAGCTGTAAATAAATTTTTAATTATTCCTGTTTTCAATTTTTTAAATAAGTACATAAGTAATTACGGTTTAATTATTTTATTATTGACCATTTTTATTAAAATAATAATATTTCCCCTTACTTATAAATCATACACTTCAAGCGCTAAAATGAAGGTTTTAAAACCTCAGGTTGATGAAATAGGAAAAAAATATCCAAAACCTGAAGATGCTATGAAAAAACAACAAGCTACAATGGCATTGTATAAAAAAGTAGGTGTTAGCCCGTTTGGAGGTTGCTTGCCTATGCTTATCCAGTTTCCTGTTTTAGTTGCTATGTTCAGATTTTTCCCTGCATCTTTCGAACTTCGTCAACAAAGTTTTTTATGGGCTGATGACCTTTCTTCGTATGACTCAATTCTTGAGCTGCCTTTTACTGTTCCGTTTGGCTATGGGAGCCATGTTAGTTTATTTACTCTTTTAATGACAATTTCAACAATAATATACACTAAACTTAACAGTCAGATGACTGCTACTGCAAACCAGCAGATGCCCGGAATGAAGTTTATGATGTATTTTATGCCGGTTATGTTGTTATTCTGGTTTAATAATTATGCTGCCGGTTTAAGTTATTATTATTTCCTGGCCAATATTATTACTTTTATTCAAATGGCAGTTATTAAAAGATTTATTGATGAAGAAGAAATTCTGCGAAAATTGAATGAAAACGCCAAGAAAGCCCCGACAAAATCAAAATTTCAACAAAGGCTTGAATCGCTTGCTAAGCAAAGGGGTGTGAAACTACCTAAATAAAATTATAAACGAGTTAATGAATATATTGGATTTTTAAGGCTGTTTTTGTTGTTGAAGTTATCTTAAAATGTTCATCAGTCCTATGACCGATTATCCAAATTATTTTTTCTCCCGAAGCAAGTATCCAAATGTTTTCTTTTTCAGGAATTGACAGCTTCATATCGATAAAATAGTCGCTCAGTTTTTTTAAACCTTTCATCCCAAAAGGCTGAAAATAATCGCCGGATTTCCATTTTCTGAGAATTAATGGAAAACTAAGCTTGTCAATATCAAAAAATGCGAAATTTTGGTCTTTGACAATATCAATACCCAAATGGCAGTCAATAATTTCAATCTTAAGTTTAACGGGATAATCGATTTCTGTATTATCTCTATCTACATAGTATTTATTATCTTCTGCTTGTAAATAAGGTGTAATAATTAGTGTTTTGCGATCTTTAACTATCCTGTGGGTTTTTGAATAAAAATTCTTACCCGAAATGCCGGTTAAACTATTTAAAACATCCTTTATAATTTTGTTAGAAAATCCATATTCCCTGATAATTTCGTATAAATAAGTTTTTTTTAATTCTTTATATTGATTAATTAAATTGATATCAATATATAGAACATCGCCCTTTTGAGTTGTACATTTATTTTTAAAAGCTTTAACAGCATCCGAATAAATTGTTTCAGCATCTGCAATTCTTTCAATAGTCTCAACCATGCTATCAGTTATCCGGGGATTTATTTCTTCTAACAATGGCAGAATATTATGCCTTATTTTATTCCGAATATACTTGGTTGAACTGTTACTGCTGTCTTCACGGTATTTTATATTATTTATTTCTGAATATTCCATAATTTCCTGCCTTGTGAACAATAGGAGAGGCCTGATTATGTATCCGTTTTTTGCTTTAAATCCGGTCAAACCTTTTATCCCGGTGCCCCTTGCCAGATTAATAAAGAATGATTCTATCAAATCGTTTTTATTATGGGCTACAGCAATATAATCATATTGTTCAAGTGCCCTTACTTTCTCAAACCAGTTGTAACGCAAATTCCTTGCAGCCATCTGAACAGATATTTTATTTTCAGCAGCGTACGATTCTGTATTAAAATTTTCTATAAAAAAATCAACGTTATATGTTTTAGCTAATTCTTTTACAAAAGCCTCATCCCCATCCGATTCGGCGCCTCTTAAATTGAAATTGCAATGAGCAATTCCAAAATTAAAACCTGCAGAATGAAAAAGATGCGCCATGCAAACCGAATCAATTCCCCCGCTGACAGTAAGTAAAATCTTATCAGTTTTTGCGAAAAGCTGATGCTGATTTATAAACGCAAGGAATTTTTCTTTCATCTATAAAATATTAATAATCAAAAATAAGATAAAATATGTAAAATTATACCGATATAAAGTAAGACTTCTTTAACAAACACTCCTGCATAGCTTTTGCCTTTAACAGGCATTCGTTATATTCCATTTCGGGAATAGAATTGGCAGTAATAGCGCTGCCTG
>JAFGQQ010000402.1 GCA_016935595.1 Bacteroidales bacterium | reverse complement strand
CAGATTCATTACAGGCTCAGGTTTAGGTTGTTTAAATCTAATTATTTGTTAAATCTTGAACAGCAAAAAACACGTGCTTTGTATAATGAAACTTTACAAATTAATAATGAGTTGGAACAGAAAGCTAATGAAGCAATTGTTATTAAAGAAGAGATAGAGAAAAAGAATGAAGAGTTAAATATGTCGAATGCGACAAAAGACAGGTTTCTTGGTATTATAGCTCACGATTTGAAAAACCCTATTAGTGCAATTTGGGGGTTGTCGGATTTGTTATTAGTTGATGATAAAATGGATAAAAAGCAAAAAAATGAGTGTGTTGATACAATTAATAAATGTGTTAAACACACTCACGGATTGCTCGAGAATTTATTGAACTGGGCTATGGCTCAGAATAAATCTATTTCTCATAATCCTTTTGTTCATAATGCAAATGTAATTGTTGAAAATGAATTGAAAATATTGCGTCAGGTTGCCGATAAAAAACAAATAAAAATAGAAAATAACGTTCCGGCCGATTTTAATATATATGCCGATTTAAATATGTTCGAGACTATTATTCGTAATTTGGTTTCAAATGCAATAAAATATACCTATCCAAATGGCCATATTAAAATAAATGCCAGGATTGTTAATGATAATAATATACTATACAGCGAGATAGCTGTTGCTGATAATGGAGTTGGTATGGTTAGCGATAAAATTGAAAAATTATTTCAGATAACTAAAGATATTTCTACACGTGGTACTGAAAATGAAGAAGGTACCGGTTTAGGGTTGTTGCTTTGTAAGGAGTTTGTTGAATTGCACAATGGTACTATTAACGTAGATAGTACACCTGGTAAAGGGAGTGTTTTTCGGTTTGTTATTCCGGTTGTGAATGTCCATAAAAACAATTAGATATTAAACCTTTTTTTTTCTAAAGAACATAAGTATTGGATTATCGTTTGCATTAACCTTTTTTCCTAATTTTAATAAATCAGCCGATAATGTTGTTTCTTTTTTAGATATCATTGTTATTAAATGAATGGATGAGATTTGACAAATAAGTCCATCTTCATTTTCCATTCTCCCAACAACACCAGAAGTATTTACTCCAACACCAGGATCTATGCCACCTCTATGACAAATATTAGCATTATCGTTGCTTGCTATTCCTTGATAATATTCTCCACCTATTACAATATTAAAATAGATATAATCTTTACCTGCAAAAACGTTATAAATTGACTTGATAACAGATTCTTTTTTTAAAAAATTATGCAATTCATATGGATTCATTTCCAGTTCTGGATTACAGAAGCCGTCCTGTTTATAACTTATTTTGGCATATTTAATAAGGCTGTCTTTAGTTACAATATAGATAAGATCAGAATGAGGTTTTGTAAAATAGATCTCAGGTGATAAAGAGGTTGAAAAATTATAGCCATTAGTAATGCCATAAAAGTGATTATGGCCACAGTATGATTTCTGAAAAGGTAAATCTTTCCATATTATTCCCCTTTTATCGTCTATAAATGAACAATTATAATATAATCCATCACTTAACAACATATCATTACACATATTGCCAGAATAACTAAAAATACCATCCTCAGTTACTTTTAAAGCACTACATTCTATAGGTAATAATTCTTCTGTCAAATAATTTAGATTCATATCAAACTTTAATAGTTTTTGCCTACCTTGCCATACTAATAAATATACTGTATCATTCGTCACATCGAAAGAAGCAATACTTGAATACTCATTAGGCCCTTTACCTACTTTTTGAATTTTATTAATAAATTTTCCTTTATAACTAAAAAGGTATAAAGCATTACTCTCTTTATCTAAAACATAGATATAGTTATTTTTTACTTTTACTCTTTCAATGTCACCGATAAAACAATTATCGTTTGTTTCTAAGGCTATTACAGAATTTAAATCAAATTCATCTGATATGTTCCATTTAGATTCTTCACATTTAATCTCTTTTTGTGAACTAAATAACTGATTTTTATGTGTTGAAACATTACAAGAACAGAATATTAATAAAGTAATTGATAAATTTTATTTGTTATTTTATTTTTCATCCGTAAATAATTTATTTAGTAAGGCTGGATAGCCTGCTCCGAAATTTCGTAGGAACTCGCATGTGATTTTGACTAACGTCGATCTGCGATTTATTAGTGTTTCCCGATATATCGGAATAAGTCGTGATTTTAAAGAACATGCTCGTTTTATAATATAAACAAGATAGTTTTATTGAGCTATTATTAAATTAATTACTTTCCGATACAGAAAGTAATTAATATTGAATATCAAACACTTATAAATGTAAGGTACAAATAAGGTACATTTCAATACGAAAATTAACAAATAAAGACGAAATACAGGGTAATATTTACTTTACTTTCCAGTTTGGAAAGTCGATACTTTCCGTTTAACATTTCATTTTATCATTAACCTTTCAATTTCTGAATATAGTATGCTTTCGGCTTGTTGTATCTGTTCCATTATTCGCAAATACTTTTTAGTTGGTTTTTTTGCATACGATTGTTTGAAATGCTTTTTGTAAAGTCGGGCTATTCTGAAATAAACCCTTATAGTTTTATCAAAATTTCGGTAATACTTACTAAGTGTTTGGCTGCCATACATACAACCCTGAAAGGCTTCACGGTGTAAGAAGTAACCGCCAATAGAATACATTTTACGGCAACGCTTGTTTGTTTG
>JAFGQQ010000401.1 GCA_016935595.1 Bacteroidales bacterium | reverse complement strand
GGGTCATTAATAATTGGTAATTTTGCCATTTTTTCTACTTCAATGCTTGGATGGCCAAATTCCTGCACAACTTTCCCCAGAATAAGATAAACCCCACCACCTTTGAATGGATATTTTTTCAGTGAATCGGGAAAATGAACAGTATCAAAAAATTCATTTTTTACATCGAAAAAACAACCAAAATGCATAATTTCCTTTTTCGATGTCCAAACGTATTTTAAAGTTACCAAGTGCCCGACCATACGGACTTTTTTGCCCAAATTATTCATTAAATCATGTGCAAAAATTTCACCTCTGAATTTGGTTTTCAGTAAATCAAAATGTGTTAAAGTAACCGGAAAATCCAGGTATTCAATTTCATCATAGGCATCTTCAACTTTACTGGTTTCGAGTTCTGGTAAAACACATTCTTTCCGGGGTGTATCAAACAATTTTTTACAGGAAACAGCTTTTTTATTATGGCCAAGTAAAAAATGGGCATCCCATAATAAATGTGCTTTAGATTTGCCTGTAAAACGAAAAGCCCCTATACGTATTAAGATTATTAATTGTTCAAGACTTATGGCAACTCGGTTAATAAAATCTTTTAAATCAGAAAATGGCCCGTTTTGTGTCCGTTCCTGTTCAATCTGTTGTCCGGTTTTATTTTCAAGGTTTGAAACATGTACAAACCCGATATAAATATCTTTTCCAATAATTGTGGTTTTATATTTGCTATTATTTACACATGGCAGGCAAACATTAGCCCCGCAACGCCTTGCTTCGTTAAAATACACCCATGTTCTGTAAAAACCGCCAAAATTGTTGATTACAGCTACCATAAATTCATAAGGAAAATGCGATTTTAAATACAGGCTCTGAAAGCTTTCAACTGCATAAGAAGCGGAATGTGCCTTTGAAAAGGAATAGCCTGCAAAAGATGCAATTTGTCTCCAAACTTCTTTAGTGAGTTCAGGGGGATAACCGCGTTTATTACAATTCCTAAAAAAAGTATCGACAATTAAGTCGAATTCATTTTTAAAACGTGGCTTGCCGCTCATCACCCTGCGTAATACATCGGCATCAGCTAAATCAAGCCCGGCAAAATGATGGCATACTTTTAATACATCTTCCTGGTAAACCATTACCCCGTATGTTTCTTTCAATTGCTCCTCCATTACCGGGTGCAGATATGTAAAGCTGTCGGGATGATGAAACCGGTGAATATATTCGCGCATCATGCCGCTTTGGGCCACCCCCGGCCTTATAATTGAACTGGCTGCCACAAGGCTGATATAATTATCGCAGCGGAGTTTTTTTAGTAGCCCTCGCATGGCAGGACTTTCAATGTAAAAACAACCTATTGTCTCACCGATTTTTAATTGATACTTAACCTGCTTGTCTTGTTTAAATTTTTTTACCTGGTGAACATCTATTCTTGTTCCCCGGTTTTCCTGCACAATCTCAACACATTCATTAATATGCCCAATACCACGTTGACTAAGAATATCAAGCTTTTCAAATCCTATGTCTTCCGCTACATACATATCCCACTGGGTTGTCGGATAACCCTTTGGGGGAAGGTCTAAAGCAGTGTAATAAGTAATTGGTTTTTCTGAAATAAGTATCCCGCCGGCATGAATACTTCGAATATTAGGAAAATCGAACATTTCATTTCCGATATCAATAATTTTTCGTGTAATTTCGTTATTGTTCCTTTCTGCCAAAGGATTATCAATAAAAGCATCCATTTCCTCTTTAGGCAAGCCATATACTTTACCAAGTTCACGATAAATTGATTTTCCTGCAAAAGTTGACATAGCCCCAAGCAAGGCAGTATGTTTTTTGCCAAAACGTTTAAATATATAATCCTGCACCTGGTCGCGGTCTTTCCATGAATAATCAATATCAAAATCGGGCGGACTGGTGCGTTTCGGGTTAATAAACCGTTCGAAATACAAATCAAGTTCTATCGGGTCAACATCGGTAATTTTAAGGCAATATGCCACAAGGCTGTTAGCGCCGCTTCCCCTTCCTACATGGTATATTCCATTCGACATTGAATAACGGATTACATCCCATGCAATTAAAAAATAGGCTGCAAATCCAAGTTTGCATATAATTTCCAATTCATGTTTTACCCGTTTTTCTGCGTTTATATTGTTTTTTCCATACCGGTAAACCAATCCGTCAAACGCAAGTTTTTCCAATAAAAGCCGGTCTTCAGCATGATTACCGGTAAAGGTTTTTTTATTTTTTACTTCTTTAAAATCAAATTGAAACGAACAATCTGAAATTAGCTTTTCAGTATTATTAACGATTTGCGGATAATCCTTATAAAAAGAAATGAGCTTATCAAACGGAACCATCACTTCATTATTATGGGCCAGATGAAAGGGCTTTAATTGCGATAAGAGTAGGTTATTGTCAATTGCCCTAAGATGTTTATGAAGTTCAAAATTGGCCGGATTGGCAAATGTTACAGGATAATATATTACCAGTTTAGACTGGTCGTTTTGAAACTCAGAATTGAAAATTTTTCCAATTTCAAACGGTTTTATAGCAATATATTCATTGTCAGTTAATTCAATTTTTTTCTTTTTTCCGAAAGGAAAGATAAAAAAAACATTATTCAATTCCGGAGGAGTAGCGGGCAACTTTTTATTTTCGAGATTATGCTCCGATAAAAAATCGTTAAGTTCCATAAATCCCTCGTTGTTTTTAGCAATTCCGGTATACAGGTAATCATTATCATTTCTGAATTCAATTCCGGCAACAGGATTAATATTATTTTTTTGGCATAGGTTAACAAAATCAAGAATTCCCGTAGAATTATTAATATCGGCTAAAACAAGGTATTGAAGCCCGGATTTTTTTGCCAGGTCAATGATTTGTTCCAATGAAAGTGTGCCGTAGCG
>JAFGQQ010000400.1 GCA_016935595.1 Bacteroidales bacterium | reverse complement strand
GGAGAAAGTTGAGTCTATAATAATCAAGTGGCCAAGGGGGTCATTATCTTTGACGGACCTGGGGTCATTTTGAGTGACGGATAGCAGTTGAATAATCAAATAGTACCGGTTTTCTCATGCTCATTACATACACCTCGTCCTTAAATAGTAACCGAGTCGATTTCTTGTTTTCCTCCCGCCTCTTATACCGCATATTTCTCCGGCGGTGCTCTGCCGATTTTGCATAAAGGACATATAGACAAGTCCTCGCCGGCCAGTTCACAATACAGTTCCATCCATACCGGACAGGAGGGGAGTGAAAAAGAGAAATCTGTTACTGAATAAAAACAAATGGACTCCCTGACGTCGAGTACTCAAGCCCGCCAATAAAAGCCAGTAAAAAATAGTATACCATTCATATTAAATTATCAAAAATAAATCTTGAGTGCTCGATGTGCCGAAGGCCAGGGAGCGAATGCGACGCCGCATAAACCCAAAGTTAGATGCAGTAGCCACCTTTTATTCTATTAGTTTAAGTACATCTTTACTTGCAGTGAAGTTTGTTTTCCCTTTATTTTCACGTTTTTCAAAAGCATCTATTACTTCAATATCCTTAAGATCTTCATATAAATCAAGAATAGAATGTTTGATTAAGGTAGATTTATCTTCTTCAAAATGATCTGCAAGAAAAGCTAAGATTTTTTCTTCCTTTGAAGTAAGTCTTACAGAAACTACTCCCATTGTTTATACACCTCCCCTCGAGGACCGATTTTAATAACATAAAGATTATCGTTTTCAATATAAAAAATTGCTCGATACTTAGATTTTCTTAAACGATAATATTTACGTTCTTTTTCTTCACTTGTTTTAAGTTTTTTTACATCAAAAAGTGATAAATCTTTTGTTTCATCAAGTGCTACAAAAGCATTATTAAGATGTTTAAATATTGGTTTGGGTATTTGACCTTTTTTTAATGCTTTAACAACATCATCTTCATAAAACAACATTGTATACATTGTATTACAATTAATGATTCATGTCAATAAAAATATGGGGTGGCTATTGCATCTAACGCGGCGGCGCGTTTGTGAAGTAATCGCCAATTCACGCTGCCGTTTTATAGAGAAAAGTATATCATAAATATTGAGTTTCACAAGATAAAGTTGGCGATTATTTGCCCAGCTTTTCAAACCCCACCGAGGAACGTGGTGGGTTTGAAAAGCGCCAGGCCGAAGCGAAGCGGAGCACAAACGCGCAGTTGTACGAAGGAACACATAAATAACCAACTTTTTGGCTTTATAATATTCTTGTGGAACATATATTATTGTGGTAGATTTTTATTGAGGTTATTTATGATAAAATATTTATGTATTATTACTTTTTTATTATTTAGTCATGTATTGGTTTATTCAAATGGATATTCGAATAATTTGGAAAAATCAGAAGCAGTTCGATTGAAGGAAGCTTTGACAGAAAAAGAAGTTATTTTGTTAAATATTCCAAATGAATATGATTTTAATTTTATTTTCATCAATAATGCCATAGTCAATGAAAATAAAATTGATGGAAAAACATACTATTTTCTAACTATTGAAGGGCAGACTGAAATAGGAGAAAAAATAAATAAAAAGATTGATTTAAATCTTGATTTCCTCATCAAAGACAATACAGTATATGATTTAACAGATGTGATCGATCAGCCCCCTTATAAATCACCGTTGTTTAAAATTAAACCACCGCTTCGACCAGAGGAATATAGTTTGAATCATCCTAAAATATATAATATTAAAAATGAAGGTGAACTTATATCCTCTTTCAAGGAAATGCAGGCAGGTGATACAATAATAATAAAAAAAGGAACCTATGTTATTGATAATGGATTGGAGCTATACTACAAAAAAAATATAAAAATTATAGGTGAAGGTGATGTAAAAATACTACTAAAAGATGCGCAGCAAAATGTGTTAAGCGTAAGTTCCAGCATAAATGTTCATATTGAAGGACTATTTTTAAAACATGTTACAAAAGGTCCTTGCGGGGGCTATGTTATTGATCTTGTTGGCGTAAAGAATACTACTGTCAAAGGATGTCGGATGGATGGTAGTGGGCAAGTTGGTCTAAATGCACGGAGCTCGTCTGATATTATTGTTATTGATTCTGTGATTGAAAATAATTCTTATACAGGATTTTTGCTATCTCGACTAGAGAATGTAAAAATAGAGAATAATTTAATTCAAAATAACGGGATGAGTGTTTTTATTGGCTATGATGTGAATATGCTATCAATGAAAGGAAATATAACAAAAGATAATAACTGATATTTAAATTTATGATCTTTTAAAGCAAGAATAGTTAAATTTTATAATGTGATTTGTGTTCTTTCGTACAACGTAGCGCCGCTAAATGGCGTCAAGCGCCAAGCCGGCGCGGCAGGCCGTCAACAAGAAAAGTATATCACGACTATTTCCGGCCTGCAACAATTTTTTCTGTAAGCGCTAAATCTTCCCATCTACAAAAATAAAAAATAATCTGCAATACTTCCTGAAATTATCAGGAGGTATTGCATGAGAGTGAGAAGAAGCAGAGAAGAATGGCAAAAACTGATAGAGGAACAAAAAGAAAGCAGAAAGAGCATTGCCGGATTCTGTGAAGAGAAAGGCATCCATCCGAATCTGTTTTACCGTAAAATAAAAACGGTTAACAACTCGGGGACGTTTGTCAGAGTCCCCGGT
>JAFGQQ010000399.1 GCA_016935595.1 Bacteroidales bacterium | reverse complement strand
TTTTATTGATGAGTTTGAGGGTTATAAAGAACAATTAGAAGAACCATATTTATTAGTTAGAGAATTTGATGACAGCCTTTTAAATGAAGCATATGACAGGATGAAATATGATGTTAAAGTAAGTCATATACTTATAAAGGTTGAGGGATCGGCTCCGCCAGAAGATACATTACATGCTTATAATAAAGCCATGGAAATCAGAGAAAGAATTATTAATGGAGAAGATTTTGAAAAAGTAGCTCGTGCCACTTCTGACGATCCAAGTGTAAAAAGAAATGGAGGTGATCTTGGATTTTTTACTGTTTTTATTTACCCATATGCTTTTGAATCAGCAGCATATAATCAGGAAGTTGGCGATGTTTCTATGCCTGTTAAAACTCGTTATGGTTATCATCTTATAAAAACAACTGATAAACGAGAGGGTAAAGGAAGTGCAAAAGTTGCTCACATTATGGTTATGGTTCCGTATGAATCATCAGAAGATTCAGTAGCCAGGGCAAGAAAAAGAATAGAAGAGATTTATAAGAAATTACAGGATGGAGAGGATTTTACCGAACTTGCTAAAAATTACTCTGATGATAAAAGATCGGGCAGAAAAGGTGGTGAAATGCGTATGTTTACTGTTGGAAAAATGGTGCCTGAATTCGAGGAAGCTTCTTTTGCTCTTGAAAATCCGGGTGATGTTTCTGATATTGTTCAAACTGCATATGGATTTCATATTATAAAATTAATTGAGAAACAGCCAATTCCAACTTTTAAAGAAGTTAAAGACGATTTAAGGAAGAAAATTGACAGGGATGTTCGTTCGGCTAATCGTGAAATATATTTTATAAATAGTTTGAAAAAAGAATATAATTTTGAAGAATTCCCTGAAGTAAAAGAAGATTTTTATAATTATGTTGATTCAACAATTTATCAGGAACTTAAGAATTATAAAATTGATGCTGAACTTAATAAGGTGATGTTTAAATTCGATACAGTTGAGGTGTTACAAAGCGATTTTTATGAGTTTATGCTGAATAATGTATATAAAAAACCAATAGTATCAATACCCGCATTAATTGATGGCGTTTATGATAGATTCGTTACTCAAACATTAAAAGAATATGAAAGAAGTATATTACCTTATAAATATCCTGATTTTAAATATCTTCTAGAAGAATATCACGATGGCATATTACTTTTTGAACTAACCGATCAAATGGTATGGTCTAAAGCTGTTGAAGATACAATAGGGTTAAAAGAGTTTTATAATAAAAATAAAAATAATTATTTGTGGCCCGACCGGGTTTTAGCATCAAAGTTTATTTGCAATAATAAGGAGACTGCTGATAAAGTAATGGAATTATTAATTAAAAACCAGAAAAAGAAAAAAATGTCGGATGAACAAATTCTTAATAAAATTAATTCTGATACTACTCTGCTCTCTATTGAAACCGGGAAATTTGCTAAAGGTCAGGACCAGATAATTGATTCATTAAAATGGGAAAAATCGATAAGTAGTATTATTGAAAAAGATGATGAGTTTATTATTGTTCAGATAAAAGATCTGGTTAAACCCGAACCAAAATCTCTTCAAGAGTCGAGAGGGCTTGTTATTGCCGATTATCAGGAATACCTTGAAGAAAAATGGATTCAAGAATTAAGAAATAAATATACTATTGAAATAAACCAGGAAGTATTAGCTACAATTAAAAACTGATTGAATGGTTAACCGCATTATTGCATACTGTTTTTTAATGTTTCTGCTCATAAATTCATGTAACCATGAAACCATAAAATCTGACGACAGACCGGTAGCAAAAGTATTCGATAAATATTTATTTGAAAGCGATATAAAAGGCCTCTTTAATGAAGAGATTTCCCGTGAAGACAGCCTTCAGATTGTAATGTCGTATATTGACAAATGGATAAGGAAGCAAATTTTACTCGAAAAAGCCGAATTGAATCTGACTCCTGAGCAAAAGGATGTTGAAGATCAATTAGAAGACTACAGGTCATCCTTATTAATTTATAAATATGAACAAGAATGGATTAAACAGAATTTAGACACCACTGTTGCTGATGACGAAATTCAGGAATATTATAATTTATATTCAGGTAATTTCATTTTAGAAGATAATATTGTTAAAGCACTTTATATTAAAATTCCTGCCATTGCACCAAATATTGACAAGGTTAAAAAATGGTATAAATCAGACACAAAAGAAGACCTTGATAATCTCGAAAGTTATTGTTATGAATTTGCCAAGGGTTATGATAATTTTAATGAAGAATGGATTTCATTTAATCAAATTATTAACCAAATACCATTCGATATAGCAGATAGAGAGAATTATTTAAGAAGAAGAAAATATATAGAAACAAATGATTCCTCTTATTATTATTTCATTAATATAAGAGAGTATAAGCTAAAAAGCGAAGTAGCGCCTTTAAACTTTGTAAAAGAAAATATTAAGCAAATTATAATAAATAAAAGAAAACTGCAGTTAATTAATGAGCTGGAAACCAATATATATAATGACGCTTTAAATTATGGGCATTTTAAAATATTCGAATAGGATTTATTGCTTGTTATTTTGTGTTAATGTTATTTTTTCAATTACAAATGCACAAGAAAAAATAATTGACCAGATTATAGCTGTGATTGGTAATGATATTGTTTTACAGTCTGAACTGGAGAATCAGGTGCTCCAGATAAGAGCCCAGGGTTATTTAACAGAAGGTGATATTTATTGTGAGGTTCTGGAAGAACTCCTAATTCAGAAGCTGCTTGTTCATCAGGCTAAAGTTGATAGTGTTGAAGTTAATCCTATTCAAATTGAAACAGAATTAGACCGAAGATTGAAATATTTTATTAACCAGATAGGTTCAAAAAGGAAATTAGAAGAATATTATAATAAGTCTTTGTTAGAAATTAAAGAGGATTTAAGAGACCTTATTGCAGAACAATTATTGGCACAGACTATGCAAAGCGAGATTCTTGGAGATATAAAAGTTACCCCTTCGGAAGTAAAGAAATACTATAATAATTTACCAAAAGATAGTATACCTTATGTTGAATCGGAACTTGAAATCAGGCAAATTCTGCTGAATCCGCCTTTTTCAGATGAAGCAATTTATGATGTCAGGCAAAAATTATTAGATTTAAGAAAAAGGATAATTGATGGGGAAAGCTTTTCTACTTTAGCAATTCTATATTCTGAAGATCCTGGTTCTGCAAGTAATGGGGGTGAGCTTGGCTTTGTGAGCCGTGAAGAACTGGTTCCTGAATTTGCTAAAGCAGCAATAAAATTAAAACAGGGAGGAATTTCAAATATTATTGAAACTGAATACGGGTATCACATTATTCAATTAATTGGAAAAGAGGAAGAAAGAATAAATGTGAGGCATATTTTAATGAAACCTAAAATCGCCTATAAAGATAGAATATATGTTATGAACCGCCTGGATAGTATTTCAAGAGCGATACGTCTCGATTCAATATCTTTTAGCGATGCAGCAAAGAAATTCTCCGAAGATAAAAAATCCAGTAAAAATGGAGGTTTGATGGTTAATCCCATGACTAATAGTTCGAAATTTAAAATTGATGAAATAAACCGGGCTGATTATTTTGCAATTAAAGATTTAAAAGTTGGAGAAATCTCGGAACCCTATGAATCAATAAACGAACAAGGTAAAACAGTATATAAAATTATCCAATTAAATTCAAAATCAGTGCCTCATAAAGCTAATTTAGACCAGGATTACAATCTTATACTGAATATGGCAAAAGGAGAAAAGCAACAGGAAATAATAAGAGACTGGATTGAAGATAAACAAAGTCAAGCTTTTATTCAGATTGATGATACATATAAAAATTGCGATTTTAACAGCCCTGGCTGGATAAAAGAATAATTATATTCCATTAATATATTTGAATAATGAAATCGCAGCATTCCATTTTTCAAAATTTATACCTTCAAGCATTTATTTTATTGTTATTTATTTTAACAATTCAAGAAAGTTATTCGCAAAAAAAGAATAAGATAAAAATTGTTCAGGCTAATTCATTAAAATATAACAAAAATATTGATCCCGATTTGCGAAGATTAATTGGTGATGTAATATTGCAGCATCATTTTACGATAATGTATTGTGACAGTGCATATTTTTATCAAAATGCTAATAATTTTGAGGCTTTTGGTAATATTAAGATTGTCCAGGGCGATTCATTAAACTTAACTTGCGATTCATTAAAGTACGATGGAAATACTGATGTAGCAAGAGCAAGAAAAAACGTAAAACTTGTTAATAAAGATATGGTGTTGTATACTGATTATCTTGATTATAACACAAGTATGTCGAATGGAATTTATTACAATGGAGGCATAATTGAAAATAATGAAACGATTTTAAGAAGTAAAAGAGGTAATTATTTTGCTAACGGGAAAATTTTTTATTTTAAGGATAGTGTAGTTGTTATCGATCCCCAGTATAAAATTGAGTCAGATACATTGAAGTATAATTCCTCTACCAAAACAGTTTATTTTTTAAGTCCTACAATCATCTCCAACGAGGAAAATTACATTTACTGCGAATATGGATGGTATAACTCAATCGACAGTATTTCACAATTCGAACAAAATGCTTTTGTTAAAAATGATAAACAAATAGTGTATGGAGATTTGCTATATTATAACCAGAAGACTTCTGTAGGTCATGGTCGGAATAATGTTGAAATATATGATTTTAGCCGCGATATAATTGCTAAAGGCAATAAATTGGATTTTAATAGTAAAACTGAGGAATTTGTTATTACAGACAGTGCAATGTTAGTTTTGATTAATGATCAGGATTCTATTTTTATACATTCTGATACAATAAGGTCTGATTTCGATAGTACCGGCGAAAATCGCATTTTAAAAGCATATTATAAAGTAAAATTTTACAGGGATGACCTCCAGGGCAAATGTGATTCGATGGTATATATTCAAAAAGATTCAACTATTGAATTACATAGGGAACCTATTATTTGGTCAGGTGAAAACCAATTAACATCAGAATTTATGAAGGCCTATATAGTTAATAATATGTTCGATCATGTTTTTATGGAAAGTTCGGCATTTATAGCTTCAAAAAATGATTCGGTAAAATACGACCAGATACGGGGAAAGGAAATGACTGGATATTTTCGTAATAACCAGCTATATTTAATTGATGTTTATGGGAATGGCCAAACCATTTATTTTCCAAAAGAAGAAGATGATTATATAGGAATGAATAAAGTAGAAAGCAGTAATTTAAAATTATATATTGAGGACAGGAAAATTAAAAGAATCAATTTTATTACAAAACCTACCGCAAATTTAAAACCTTTAAATCAGGTTGGAGAAGACGAAATGAAACTAAAAGGATTTAAGTGGTTAGAAAATTACAGGCCAATATCTAAATATGATATTTACAGATGGGAATAAATCCCGCCAAAATCAGGCGGGATTAATATTCATCTTCATTAAAAAAGAAATCGTCTTTACTAGGATAATCGGGCCAAATGTCCTCAATGCTCTCATAAATTTCTCCTTCATCCTCTATCTCCTGAAGATTTTCAATTACTTCTAACGGAGCACCCGATCTAATTGCAAAGTCAATTAGTTCATCCTTTGTTGCAGGCCAAGGTGCATCTTCTAGTTTAGAAGCCAGCTCTAGTGTCCAGTACATATCCCGGTCTTTTAATAATTAAAATTAACTTTAAAAGTTCGCAAATATAAAAATTTTTTATTCATTTCCAACTTTAGGTTTCCATTGAATTTCAACACCTCCCAAATCGATTGTTAATTTCCTTGCCAATACAAATAAATAATCTGACAATCGATTTAAAAATATTAAAACCATTTTGTTGGCTTTTTGTTTTTTGGAAAGTTTTACATAATTTCTTTCTGCTTTTCTGCAAATGGTTCGGGCAATATGACAATATGAGACTACAGTGTTGCCTCCGGGTAAAATAAAAGAATTAAGCAATGGGAGAGAGTTGCTATAATTGTCAATTTTTTTTTCAAGAAATTGAATGTCTTTATTACATATACATGGTAACTCCCTGTTAGTTTTCGTGTTGTCAGAAGCAGTTAAGGCAGCACATACCATTAAACGATCTTGGATTTTAAGTAGTGAGTCTTTTATTTCCTTGTTAATTTCCTGGTCTCTTATTAATCCGATATAAGAAATTAATTCATCAATTCTACCATATGCTTCAATACGAATATTTGATTTAGATACTCTTGTTCCGCCTATAAGCGAAGTTTTACCCTTATCTCCGGTTTTGGTATAAATTTTCATCAAAAATATAAAATACAGTAAGAAATTTTTAAAACTATATACGTTTACTTGAATTTTGGGTTAGGATTATCAGATTCAATTTGACCATCAATTAATTTAATAATTCTATGTGCATGCAAAGCGATTTCTTCTTCATGAGTTACCAGAATTATTGTATTTCCTTTAGTTTGTATTTCGTCAAGTAGTTTCATAATATCAGCCGAAGTTTTTGAATCTAAATTACCAGTTGGTTCATCTGCTAAAATAATTGA
>JAFGQQ010000048.1 GCA_016935595.1 Bacteroidales bacterium | reverse complement strand
GAAAACAACCTAAATATTAAATTTATAGAGGTTTTTTATTATCCTGACGAAATTTGATTGGAAAATTATTAAATTTAAATATGTTAAATAATCTGATGCTTTGCATTGAGATAAAAAAAACCAATTTGATACCTCGCCAGTACTGCTGTGAGGAAGTTTATCAAATTGACTATTATTGATAGATTATTGAAAATTAATTTTAATAACTGATTAATGATTTTATTAACTAAATATTTGCTTTCCAGAACATTTATTTCTATAATCATTTTTGTGATATTCCAAGCCTATAGCCTATGTTCAAATATATATTTTGAACATTTAAATATTGATAACGGGCTTTCGAATAATACTATTCATGCTTTAATTCAGGATAACAAAGGATTTATCTGGATTGGCACTGAAGATGGATTTAATATGTTTGACGGGTATAATTTCACATTATATAAAAACAAACAATTAGATCAATTTTCAATTCCTGATAATTTTATATGGTCGGTTGTTGAAGACAATAATGGATTATTATGGATCGGAACCAGCAGCAGTGGCATTGTTATTTATAATAAGTTAAAAGGAAAATTTTATACTCTTAATAAATATATTGAAAATATGCATTTAAATAATGCGAAGGATATTCGCGCAATCTTTAAAGATTCGAAAGGAAATATCTGGGCAGGTTCATTTGCTAGTGGCTTGCTAAAATTATCATTGGGTAAACAGGCTGGTTTATCATTTATAGAAACTCAAGAAATAAATTATATTGTTAGCAATTTAGACATTAAAAATTATAGATATAAACCTGGAGATACGAGCAGCTTATCCGACAATCATGTGCTATGTATAGAGGAAGATATTTTTGGCAATATCTGGGCTGGTACAGGTGAAGGATTAAATAAATACAACGAAAATGATGATATGTTCGATTTACTGGAATTCCAGGGCAATGATGTTATAAATACTCTCTATTCTTCAAAAGACAGCCAATTGTGGATTGGTACAGAATCAGGATTGTTTTTATATGAAATAGAATCACAAAAATTTAATTATGGTAAATTATCAGAATTCAGAAATTATTCAATTACTTCAATATGCCCGGCCTCAAATAATGAAATGTTAGTAGGTACAGGTAATGGATTGATTTTATATAATTTGAATAATAATTCTTCTGTAATTTACTTTAATAATCCGGTTCAAAACAAAAGTCTGTCTGGTAATCACATAACTACAATAATGAAAGATGAAGGCGGTGTTATTTGGATTGGCACAGCACAAGGCGGATTGAATCAATATGACAGCTATCATCAAAAGTTTAATCATTATAAAAAAGAAGCTGGCAATGAGTTGAGCTTAAGTCATAATACAATTCGATCTTTATTTGTCGATAGTAAAGGCATTGTATACATAGGTACACTTGGAGAAGGAATTGATGTACTTGATAGAGCTAAAAATACTATATTTAATATAAAAGGAAATGCTTCAATCCCAAATTCATTAAGCAATAATGAAATATCTTCCATTACAATGACTGGTAATTCGGAATTATGGATTGGTACCTGGGGAGGTGGAATAAATATAGGTGAGTTAGATCATAAAAATAAAAAAATTATAATAAACCAGAAGTATTCACAAACAGAATATGTAAATTCACTTACAAGCGATGTGATACAAAAAATATTTATTGATTCGAAAAATCGCATATGGATTGGTACTGAACTTGGATTAAACAGATATATAAAAGAAAACGGAACATTTGTCAGGTATTTGCATGACACTGAAAATCCTTATACTATTAATGATAACAGGGTACAATCTTGTATTGTCGAGGATGATAAGGGAAATATATGGGTAGGCACCTGGGGTGGATTAAATAAACTGGTTATTAATAATACTCTTTCAAATGATACCTATGAAGCAAACCAAATTTCTCAAAATACAGAGCATTTTATAAGTTTTACTCATAGTCCTGATAATACGAATAGCTTAAGCGATAATAGAATCATCTCATTATTTTGTAATAATAATATTCTTTGGATCGGAACCTATGGAAAAGGATTAAATAAATTAGATTTGTCTTTGTATAACGATCCCGAATCTGCTGAATTTGTTAAATATACGTCCCTGCAAGGTCTGGCAAATGATGTGATTTATGGCATTTATGGCGATGATAAGGATAATTTATGGATGAGTACCAATAATGGGCTATCAAAATTTAATATTCAAACCGAAATTTTTAAAAATTTTGATGTACACGACGGACTTCAAAGTAACCAGTTTTTTTGGGGGGCCCATTTTCAGGATAAAAGAACTGGAGAAATATTTTTTGGAGGCATTAATGGATTCAATTCTTTTTTTCCTGATAGTATAACTGAGAACCAATATACACCACCCCTGGTATTTACGAATTTATATATAATGAACAGAAAGGTGAATATTGGAGAAGCGACGATTAATGGAAAAGTGATTCTTGAAAAAGCAATATCTGAAACCAATGAAATACATCTGTCATATAAAGATCGTGTTTTTTCCCTCGAATTTTCGGCTTTGCATTATGCTTCACCCGAAAATATAGAGTATGCTTATATGCTTGAAGGATTTGATCCTGATGAATCGGGATGGATTTACTCAAGTGCAAAAAACAGAACAGTTCCTTATTCGAATTTGAATGGGGGAAAGTATGTTTTTAAAGTTAAATCGACGAATAGTGATGGAGTATGGAGTGAAAATTATGAGTCCATTAAAATAATTATTACTCCTCCTTTTTATAACCGGTGGAGTTTTAGGATTTCTTTGTTTTTTATCTTGTCAGCTTCTTTGTTCCTGATTTTTCGCAGAGAAAATAAAAGAAGAAAATTGTTAGAAATAAAAAATATGGAAGCAAAGGAAAGGAATAGAATTTTACAAGAACAAACTGTTATTCTGGAAAATAAAAACAAGGAATATGAAGCATTGCAAAGAAAGATGGAAAGGGCTAATTATATTACAACAGGTATAGCCGAGTTTAGTAAAATCTTAGTACGAAAGTTTGAATCAATTTATGAGTTTTCCGACATAATTTTAAAGGAAATAATTCAGTATTTTAATGTTCAGGCAGGAATTATTTATATATATAATAAACAGAAAAATATTCTCGAACTCGCAGCTCAATATGGCCATTCGAATCTTGATTCTGAAACATTTGAGGTTGGCGAAACTCTTGTTGGTAGTTGTTTTGCAAATAAAAAGTTGATTTTTTTAAATAATATTCCGGAAAATTACTTAAAATCAGAAAAAAAGGCAGAATTAAAAAATGAACACATTGAAATCTCATCTGGTCTCGGCGACAGTATTGCCAAATATTTGGTATTGGCACCAATAATTATAAATAAAGATTCTGAAGCGCATGGAATTGTTGAACTTGCATCATTTAATGAAATATATGATTACCAGATTGAATTGATTGAAGAATTGACAAAAAATATGTCTTTTGTATTAATGAATATTAAAAAAGAGTAATTTGATAATAAAAGAAAATATTTTTGAATAGATATAGAATTAAAAATATCAGAAAATTCAATTTTTCTTCTTTCGAAAATTAACAAATATTGATAACGCCAAAGCTAAAAAATATCCAATTGCTGTTCCCGTATCTACAAGGTTTGCATTTATATCACAATTAAAAATCCTGTCTATTAAATACTTCATATAAGAATTTGGTAAATTGTGATTTCCTAAATTTCGTAAAACATCGAAATGCCAGTCTGTTAAAGGGCAGTATCCTATTCCATAAAATATACCCAGTACAAACCACGACAAACCCGTTAAGACTAAAGTAATTAGATTAATTTTTCTTGTTTTTTTCCAAATCCAGCCAAACAGGTTAAATAAAACCAATGAAGAATGGAAAATAACAAAAAACCAGTCGAGTATATGATTTATACTGTTCAAAGTGATTAATATTCTTATAAAGTTAAAATTAAAAATCATTTTTTTTGTAAAAAATATTTATTATTCGAATAAGTTTTTATATTTGCAATCCCTTTTCGTGTTCGTACACGAAGATTGAAATTACTAGTATAAAGCTCTGTATTATAGCGCTATGGCTGAAAACAATTTAAAATTGAGAATTAAAGATATTGCCAGGCTTTCTGGTGTATCAGTTGGTACTGTTGACAGGGTATTACATAACAGGGGTGAAGTTGCAGAAGGGACCAGGAAGAACGTAATGAAAATAATTGATCAGTTAAATTATAAGCCAAATTTATTTGCCCGTACCCTGGCATTAAAAAGGCCATATAAAATTGCTGCTTTAATACCCGATTTCAGGAGTGACAATAAATATTGGAGGATGCCATATAAGGGCATTTTAAAGGCAGTTGAAGAACTTAAAGATTTTAATACAGAAGTTGAAACGTTCCATTTTAATCAATTCGACAAAGAATATTATGTTAAGCAATTTCATAGTTTATTAAACTATAAACCTGATGGTGCAGTAATTGTGCCGTCATTTTTCCCGGTCGAGACAGCAAATTTGGTCAAAGGATTAAACATTTTAGAAATACCTTATATTTTCATTGATTCAGCAGTAGAGAATACAAATCATTTATGTTTTATTGGTCAAAATACATATCAGAGCGGATATCTTGCAGGTAAAATTTTAAATTATGGATTAAAAGGACAGGGAGATATATTGATAATTAAAATTGCAAATCAAAATATCTTTTCAAATGCTTTGATAAACAGGATTAATGGATTTAAATCTTTTTTTAAGGACAATGATAATCATTCGTCGGCTAAGATCATGGAGATTGAGGTTTTTGAAATTAGTGAATATAATTTAAAATTGAACTTAGAGAAATACATTAATTCAGATTCAGCTATAAAAGGTATTTATGTGCCCAATTCAAAGGTCTTTTTAGTTGCTGAATTTATAGTGAAGAAAAATATAACTGGAATTATACTCATCGGACATGATCTTTTGGATGAGAGTATTAAGTATTTAAATTCCGGTATAATCGATTTTTTAATTGCCCAAAATCCTGAAGAGCAAGGATATAAAGCAATCATTAATTTATTTAATTATTTAGCATTAAAAAGGGAAATTAGTAAAGTCCATTATTTTCCTATAGATATTATAACAAAAGAAAATTTTCAGTTTTATTTATAAATTAAAAAAAGACATTATGAATACTTATTCTTTTGAAAGTCTGAAAGACAAAGTTTGTGTTATAACAGGTGGTGCCGGTGTAATTGGTACTTCAATAACAAGATCGTTTGCTGCTGTTGGCATTAAAACTGCTATTGCTGATTTGGATAAAGACTTGGCACAAAAACGTGCAAATGAAATTAAAGAAGAATTGAATGTTGAATCAGTTGGCGTGGAAATGAATGTTTTAGATAAAGGTTCGATTATTAAAGCAAAAGAAACAGTTAATGCCCAACTTGGAAAAATCGATTTTTTGATTAACGGGGCCGGAGGCAATCATCCGAAAGCCACAACCCAGGTTGAACAAATGACCAAGGAAAATTTATCGGAACTTGAGAAGACTTTTTATGGATTGGATATTGAAGGATTCGATAAAGTATTTGATTTAAATTTTAAAGGCACATTATTGCCTACAATGGTATTTACACAAGATATGCTTGAAAAAGGCAAGGGGTCTGTAATTAATATTTCTTCGATGAATTCATTTAAACCATTAACCAAAATACCTGCTTATTCGGCAGCAAAAGCCTCTATTAATAATTTTACCCAATGGCTGGCTGTACATCTGGCAAAAACAGGTATACGTGTAAATGCTGTAGCACCGGGTTTCTTTTTAACTAACCAGAACAGGTTTTTATTGATAGATGAAAAAACCGGAAAGGCTACACCACGCGGGCAAAAAATAATTTCCAACACTCCAATGGGGAGGTATGGCGAAATTGATGAATTACAGGGAGCTTGTTTGTTTTTATTATCCGATTTATCGAAATTTATTACTGGAATTGTCATACCTGTTGATGGTGGTTATAGCGCTTTTGGAGGAGTTTAAAAATTTTAATTTTCAATTGATAATTTGAAATTAATATTTGTTTGAACAAAAAGAGTGTAGTTAAATTGATTAATAACTAAAAGAATAAAATATGGCGATCAATCCACAACAAGAATTGAAAGATTTAAAACCCACAAAAGAATTTTTTATTGGCATCGATTCAGATGGTTGTGTTTTCGATACAATGGAAATTAAACAAAAAGAATGTTTTTGCCCTAATGTAATTAAGCATTGGGAATTACAAAAGGTTCAAAAATATGCTCGCGAGGTTTGGGAATTTGTTAATTTGTATTCGAAAACAAGGGGAGTTAACCGGTTTCCTGCTTTAGTCGAAGCACTTAAATTACTGGATAAAAGGAGAGAAGTGAAAGCAAGAAATTTTAAATGTCCCGATGTCCAGCCATTAATTGATTGGATTAATAAAGAATCAAAACTGGGTAATCCGACTTTAGAAAAATACGCCAAAGAAACAAACAATCCGGTTATTATAAAAACACTTAACTGGTCAAAAGCAGTTAATAAGTGTATTGAAGAAATGGTTTATGGAATGCCGCCCTTTCCTTTTGTTGAAGACTGCCTTAAAGCTATTCAAAATAAAGCCGACTCAATTGTAGTTTCCCAAACGCCTCTTGAAGCTTTAAAACGCGAATGGGTGGAAAATGAAATTGATCATTATGTACAGGTTATTGCGGGACAGGAGTACGGGACAAAAGCAGAACATCTTGAATTGGCAGCAAAAGGGAAATATCCAACTGATAAAATATTGATGATTGGTGATGCCCCTGGAGATTATAAAGCGGCCAAGAAGAACAGCGTTCTTTTTTATCCGGTCAATCCCGGTCATGAGGAAGATTCATGGGAAAGGTTATTTAAAGAAGGATTGGATAAATTTTTTAGTGGCCAATATGCAGGTGAATATGAAGAAAAACTAATAAAGGAATTTGACAGCTATTTGCCTGAAAAGCCACCATGGGATAATTTAAGTATTCGGTAATCGGTATTCAGTAATCAGTAAATATAAATCACTGATTGCTTTAAATTAAAGGATTTATTTTAATATAATGATATTTTATGCTATACTATCAAAAAATTTCAAGAAGTAAATGTTTTTCGAAACAGGAACTAAAAGATGGATTGTATACAGCTTTGGATAAAATTGGATCAAGAAAGAAGGTATTGGCTGTTCCTCCCGATTTTACACGTTTTCATTCTTTTGCAGGAGTTTTAACAGAATTTGCTTATGATTATTACAAAGATAAGTTAACTGATATTTTACCTGCACTCGGAACGCATTTTCCAATGACCAAAGAAGAAATTCTTAAAATGTTTGGAAACACTCCATTAAGCTTATTCAGAGAGCATAACTGGAGAAAAGATTTGTTCACGCTTGGTGAAGTGCCATCAGAATATATTTATGAAATTTCAGATGGCAAAGTCAATTATTCCTGGCCTGCACAGGTAAATAATTTGCTTGTAAAAGGAAATTTCGATTTTATTTTATCAATTGGGCAGGTTGTGCCTCACGAAGTAATTGGCATGGCCAATTATAATAAGAATATTTTTGTTGGTACCGGAGGAGCCGAAGGAATTAATAAGAGTCATTTTTTAGGTGCTGTTTTTGGAATGGAAAAAATTATGGGAAGAGCTGATAATCCCGTCAGGAAAGTTTTAAATTACGCTTCAGATAATTTTGCAAAAGGTCTTCCTGTTTTATATGTTCAAACTGTTGTTGGAAAAGATGAATACGGCAACATTGGTGTAAAAGG
>JAFGQQ010000398.1 GCA_016935595.1 Bacteroidales bacterium | reverse complement strand
TAAAATTATTTCCAATTCTTATCAAAATCAATTTGATTCAATTTAAATCTAAAAAGCAAAAATTTGAAAACACAACAATTAAAAACATTGAGTATTTAACCCAAGCCAAAGGTGGTTACTCAGTTTTACTCAGCAGATATTTTTGTGATGAACCCATAACTAAAAATGAATATGAAGTATGGTATAAATATGGAAGCCTGATACAATTAGTTGATGATATTTTCGATATTAAAAATGACATATTAAATGGGATATATACTTTACCAAATAAATATCTAACTCTAAACGAATCAGAAGAAAAACTGACAAATTACTTTAATCAAATTAGAATTTTGCTTCAAAAATTTAAATATCCTAAAAAAAACAAAAATAAGTTAATTTACCGTGCATTTATGTTTTACATAGTAGCAATGGGAGTTATTTATCAGTATAAAACTTATCAAAAAAAATCAGGAAAATCTTTTAATTTTGTAAAACTCACAAAAAGACAAAACGAATTTCAATGGTGGAATATTAGAAATATTGTATATATTTTACAAATCATTTTAAGATTTAAAATAAAACTAAATTGAAAAAAAGAACACATAAATTAGATTATCAACCCGAATTCGAATTTGATCTGATTGGCATATCGTCGCATGAAAATGATTACAGGATTTCATGGGCTTTTAATAAAGAAATGAAACTTATTTTTGTTAAAACCAACGATTTAGAGATAGAAAGCACTAATAAAGACGAAATACAGAAATTCTCAAAATTCACATGTTTAGATGAAGACAGTCTCAATACTTATCATCTAATTTCAAACCGTTGCGATAATGGTTTTTTATTAGATGAATTTAAAAACCTCGATTATTTTCTTTTGGTATTAGGTGAATATGATAATTATTTTATTGACGATTTAATTAAAAAAATTAAATCGATTGATTTAATTACTATTGCATTTAGAATTGATTTAAATAATATTAAAAACAAATCAAAATTAAAACTAATCTTTTAAAAATATGAACCTTAATTTTTCTTTGCTAAAACAAATAAGCGAAACCCCTGGCGCGCCAGGTTTTGAAGATGAAATAAGAAAACTGATAATTAAAGAAATAAAAGGAACAATTGATAAATATTCCATCGATAATATGGGCAATATTGTTGCATTCAGAAAAGGGGAAAAAAATAAAAAAATTATGATTGCAGCCCATATGGATGAAATAGGATTTATAGTAAGTTATATTGACGACAATGGTTTTATAAGATTTCACCCCTTAGGTGGTTTTGACCCTAAAACTTTAACTTCACAGCGTGTGATTGTGCATGGTAAAAAAAACTTGATTGGAGTTATGGGTTCGAAACCTGTACATATTATGAAAGAAGAAGAAAAGAAAAAACCAATGGAAATATCCGATTATTTTATTGATTTGGGAATGAAAAAAAAGAAAGTTGACAAATTCGTTGAAATAGGCAATCCGATTACCCGTGAAAGGGAATGCATAGAAATGGGTGATTGTATTAACGGAAAATCACTCGATAACCGGATTTCAGTCTTCATTTTAATAGAATGCCTTAAAAATATTAAAGATAAAGAATTGCCATTCGATTTATATGCTGTATTTACTGTTCAGGAAGAAGTTGGAATAAGGGGAGCACAAGTTGCCACACTCGAAATCCAGCCTGATTTTGGTTTTGCTATTGACACTACAATAGCTTTCGATGTTCCTGGCTCACAACCGCATGAATCAGTAACAAAATTGGGTGAAGGAGTGGCAATTAAAATCATGGATTCATCAGCAATTGCTGATTCGAGAATGGTTAAATATTTAAAAAGTTTAGCTGATAAAAATAAAATTAAGTGGCAACCGGAAGTTCTGGCAAAAGGTGGCACCGATACTGCAAACATACAACGCATGACAAAAAGCGGATGTATAACAGGAGCGCTTTCGATACCTACCCGCCACATACACCAGGTAATCGAATCGGTGCATAAAGAAGACATAAAAGCTGCAATTCTTTTATTAGAGCAAGCCATCCTAAATTTAAATGAATATGCATGGAAATTATAAAAATTATATACATTTGAAATATTAAATTTTTTCTGTTAACAAAGAACTTTTAATCATGAAAAGAAATAACATTTTATTTTGGGGAATAACATTCATAATAATAATTTATTTATCTGGATGTAAGAAACCCCCGACAGCTTGTTTCACATATTCCTCAGAATCGTTAGCAAGTGGTGAAAGTATTATAATAGATGAAGATATTACTTTCAGTAATTGTTCCGAAAATTCCAATACCTTTCTATGGGATTTTGGTGACGGAAGTCAAACCTCGGAAAAAAATCCCATACACAGCTATGATGAAACAGGCAGTTATGTTGTTAAGCTCACTGCTTACGGGGAAGATAAAAGTGAAGAAGATTTTACGCTGGAGACTATTGATATCAAAGGACCAACTAGTCTTACTATAACAGTGTTAAAAATAGGAACAACTGAATTATTTCCAAGTTGTGAGGTGTATATATTTGACAATGAGACAGATAGATACAATTTGGAAAATGAAAAAGGATATGGTCGAACAAATTCAAAAGGAATTATAACTTTTGATGAAGATTTAGAACCTATTAAATATTATATTCTAGCTGCATATGTTGTTGATGATATTAATTTTTGGTATGGAGAGGATGAGACAGATGAGCTTGATATATTTGAAAATAATGAAATCACAGTTTATGTTGATTTATATGAATGGACAACTAAGAGTGTGGGAGTTGACATAAATAAACTATTATTGAAAAAATAAAAATGTAGTTTAAATTTTTATTATTTGTTGTATCAATTTAAAAAATTCTTAATCATACAATTTAATAAATTCATAACTATTACCTGCCCGGTCCATAAATTTTATAAAATCGGTATATTTTATTACAAGTGAAGCTGTATTTAAATTAGGATGGAAACTTATTTTTTGGGCTTTCTTTAAATTTTCATCTAAAAAAACATGAACATGATTTTCAATATCGTGTATTAATGCAAAAGGAGATATCGATCCGGGTTTAATCTTAAGGTATTTATCCAGCCTTTTCTCTGAAGCCAAAGACAATTTTCCTTGTCTTAATAATTTTTCCAGGTCTTTTATAGCTAAATTATTTGTATGTTCCAGAATAACCATATAGTGCCTGTTCCCTTTATGATTCCGGAAAAATAAATTTTTGCATTTTGTTGTATTAATACCCCTCCAGTATTTTTTAGCAATCTCAATATTGGGTAAAGCAGGATGTTCATAATATTCAAAAGGAATATTTAATTCGTTTAAAATTTTATATAACTCAGGATCGCCTCTCATAAATTCCAAGTTCGGTTATTTAATACTCTATAGCAATTTATGTCGCAATATAACGCTAAATGAGCTGAAAAGCAATTGGAATGATGGAATATTGGAATAATCTTATAGATAGATATCTTGTTATTCCAATATTTTATTGCATCATTCAAACATTTTTAAATACTTATTATTAATCTTATTTGAAGAAAAATTGTAATTATTTAGGCATCAATATTTGCATATTTGGCATGCGATTCAATAAATTCCCTGCGCGGAGGAACCTCATCGCCCATCAGCATCGAGAAAATACGGTCTGCTTCAGCAGCGCTCTCAATGGTTACTTGCCGCAAAGTACGCGTTTCGGGATTCATAGTTGTATCCCAAAGTTGCCCGTCATTCATTTCACCCAAACCTTTATATCTTTGTATATGTAAACCACCTTCTTTTCCTTTACCCATTTCTTCAATTGCATGTAATCTTTCCTCTTCAGTCCAGCAATAACGCTGGTCCTTGCCTTTTTTAACCAGGTATAACGGAGGAGTTGCAATATATAAATTTCCTTGTTTTATTAAATCAGTCATATACCTGAAAAAGAAAGTCATGATTAAAGTAGAGATATGACTGCCATCCACATCAGCATCAGTCATAATAATAATTTTGTCATATCTTAAACCATCAAGGTTTAACGCTTTGCTATCTTCCTCGGTTCCAATAGTAACACCAAGCGCGGTAAACATATTTTTTATTTCTTCATTTTCAAATATTTTATGTTGCATGGCTTTTTCAACATTTAAAATCTTGCCCCGTAACGGTAAAATAGCCTGAAAACGCCTGTCACGACCTTGTTTGGCAGTGCCACCTGCTGAATCGCCCTCAACCAGAAATATTTCTGTATTTGTTGGATCTTTCTCTGAACAATCGGCTAATTTGCCTGGTAAACCAGAACCAGATAATACATTTTTCCTTTGAACTAGTTCGCGGGCTTTACGGGCAGCATGACGGGCTGTGGCAGCTAAAATTACCTTCTGAACAATGGTTCTGGCATCTTTTGGATTCTCTTCAAGATAATTGGCAAGGCTTGTGCTGACAGCCTGGTCAACAGCACCCATCACGTCGGAATTGCCCAGTTTAGTCTTTGTTTGTCCTTCAAACTGTGGTTCCTGAACCTTAACCGAAATTATAGCAGTTAATCCTTCCCTGAAATCGTCTCCATTAATGTCAAATTTTAATTTTGTCAGCATTCCCGATTTCTCTGCATAATTTTTCAATGTTCTGGTTAAGCCCCTCCTAAATCCTGCCAAATGGGTTCCCCCTTCTATTGTATTAATATTATTCACATATGAATGTACATTCTCTGAAAAAGAAGTATTATATTGCAATGCAATTTCAACAGGTATATCATTTTTTTCTGTTTCAATTTGAATGGGTTTTTCAATGAGTTTTTCACGTGTAGAATCGAGTAATTCTACAAATTCAACTAATCCTCTTTCAGAAAAATATTCCTCACTCCTGAATTTAGGTGGATTACCATTTCCTTCTCCGTTCCCATTCCCGTTTTCTTCATATTCACGTTTGTCGGTAATGGAAAGTCGTATGCCTTTATTTAAATATGCTAATTCCCTAAGTCTGGCCGATAAAATTTCAAATTTAAATTCGGTAGTTATAAAAATTGATTTATCAGGGAAAAATGTTATTTCAGTACCTGTTTTATTTGTTTCACCAATAACTTCAATTTCCTTTAAAGGTTTTCCAGTATTATATTCCTGGTAATATATTTTTCCATCACGGTGTATGGTTGCCTTTAAATTACTTGATAAAGCATTCACGCAAGATACACCTACTCCATGTAATCCGCCTGAAACTTTGTAAGAATCCTTGTTAAATTTTCCGCCGGCATGTAACATTGTAAGCACTACTTCAAGTGCAGACCTTTTTTCTTTTTCGTGATAATCGACAGGTATTCCACGACCATTATCAATTACTGTAACCGAACCATCTTCATTAATAAATACTTCAATGTTGTTACAATACCCAGCTAAGGCTTCATCAATCGAATTATCAATAACCTCATAAACCAAATGATGCAATCCTTTTTCACTTAAATCTCCTATATACATTGCAGGCCGTTTACGTACTGCTTCAAGACCTTCTAACACCTGAATATTCTCGGCTGAATATTCATTATTACTATTTCCGTTCTTCTGTACATTCAATTGCTTTTCTTGCTCACCCATATAATATTATTTTAAACACGTTCTATACATTTAGCATAAAAATTAAACTATAATTTATTTGAAAATTTAAGATTTAAATACTCCCGGTTTATTATTAATCAGTCGACTAGAATAACCAATTTTCAGAAAAAAGCTGAAATATATTATAATATATTTAAAATCAATCAAATAGTTATACGTCTCTTTTTTATATTTAGTTCTAAATTTTCTGAAAAAATAACGAATTATTACGAAATTATTGCATATAACACTAAATATTTTATTAACATGTAATAAACAAATAAGGCATTAATAATTAGCGGATTAAATAGAAAGTTAATGAATGCTTGAAAAATATTTCATAAACTGCGCTCTTTCATACATTTCAGGATTTGGAATGCTTTTATAGCTGAGCTTTCCACGAAATTGCTCGATGTTAGAAAAACCATGTTCTTTCATCCATGAAGTTAACTTATTAATGATTTGAATCAATTGCCCTGGGCCGTTTTTATAAATAGTTGAACATACCTGTGTAACTTTGGCGCCGGCTAATAATTGCTTAATTACAGCCTGACCATCATGAATGCCAGTAGATGCTGCCAAATCAATTTTAGGTATTTTATCATATATAATACCAATCCATCTAAGTGAATGCCTTATATCGGAAGGTGAACTAAAAATTTCAGAAGATTTCATTTTCATTTTTTCTATATCAATATCAGGCTCAAAAAACCGGTTAAATAATACAATCCCGTTTATTCCGGCAGCATTTAACCTGTTAACCAATGCAAGTAAATTAGTGAAATGATTTCCTAGTTTAATGGCAACCGGAATATCAATTTCTTTTTTTATTTTTCCAGCTAAATCAAAATATACATATTCATATTCGCTTGCTTGTGCATTTTTATTAGTAGGAAGTACATAAATATTTAATTCTAAAGCATCGGCCCCTGCTTCCTGAATTTTCCCTGCAAACTCAATCCAGCCTTCAGAACTATAACAATTTATACTGGCAAATACTGGTATTGATACAGCATTTTTAGCTTCTGAAATTAACTTCAGATAATCATTGATTGAGTTTTCGCGGGTATAAATTGATAAATAATCAGCTGCTTCAGGATGATCATTTGTGAAAATTAATCTGTTTGTTTCATAATTAATTTGTTCTTCAAATAGTGATTTCAGAACAACAGCTCCTGCACCTTTTTCTTCTAAAATTCTAATTTTATCAACAGCATCGGTTAATCCTGAACTGCTTACTATTATTGGATTTTTAAGCTTGATCCCTAAATATAATGTCTCCAAATTTACCATTGTTTTAAATTTTTTTATTCCTTACTTAACATTACAATATCTTGCTCCAAATATCGAACTTCCAATTCGCACTATGGTACTTCCTTCTTCAATTGCTATTCGATAATCATCTGACATTCCCATCGATATTTCTTTAAAATACTCATTACCTCCAAAATATATGTCTTTTATTTCTTTAAAAGTATTCACAAGACTCCTAAATTCTGCCCTTACCTGGTCCATATCATCAGTAAATGTTGCCATTCCCATCAAGCCAACAACTCGAATATTTGTCATATTTTTAAATTCATCTGAATTAAGCAACTCTTTAAGCTCCTCATTCGAAAGTCCGAATTTTGTTTCTTCCTGTGCTATGTGTACTTGTAATAAACAATCAATTGTACGGTTATGTTTTATAGCTTCTTTGTTAATTGTTAATAAAAGCTTCAAACTTTCAACCGAATGTATCAAATGAATAAATGAAGCAATATATTTTACTTTATTTGTTTGTAAATGACCTACCATATGCCATTCAATATCTTTAGGCAATTTTGCGTATTTTTCGACTAATTCCTGAACTTTGTTCTCACCTAATATTTTATGCCCAGCCTGATATGCCTGCATAATTATTTCAGGGGATTTTGTTTTAGAAATAGCAACTAATTTTACATGTCCGGGCAAATTATTTTTAATTGAACTTATATTCTCTTTAATATTCATCATATAATTAACATTTTGGTTTGAAGAAAGTTTAATTAATTAATCGTAATATAATGACAAAATAAAACAATTTGACTCTACTAAACTAAAAGTTATAAATAATTTAAATATTAATGATAAAAACTAATAGAATTAATATTAAGAGTGAATTTAAAAATGAAAATTAATCATGCTCGCTTCACTACTTTTATTATTTTTGTCAATCGTATATTAATAATTTAAAAATATTAATAATGAAAAATAATATTTCTGCATTTGTCCTTATGCTAATCTTTTGCTGGTCAGCAATTTATTCGCAAACAATTATTAATTATACAACCTCAAACAGCGATTTACCAGGCAATAATGTTCATGCTATTTATATTGATGAGAATGGTAATAAATGGTTTGGTACAGATGAAGGATTAGTATACTTCGGACAAAGCGGGGATTGGATAATTTATACCACCGATGATAAATTAGCTGACAATAAAATAAACGATATTGTATATGAACTAACCGACTATGGATCGGAATTATGGCTCGCAACTGACAAAGGTGCTTCAGTAGCTGCTTTTAATGTTGATGGCATAACCTCAGCAACCTCATATACTACAGAAAACAGTGACATTGTTTCAAATAAAATAAATGCTGTTTCGGTGGATACAAGGCATAACCGTTTATTTGGAAGTGACACGGTATTAAGTACATTTACCGGGGCAATGTGGGATTATACTTATGCAGAAGAGGCACCGGGTGGCATAAAAGACGGGGCTTTTAAATTAAATCCGATATTGTGCATTGGTTCTTCCGAACCTGATGAAGTAAATTATGTAGGTACGGAAGGTGCCGGTGTGGCCCGGGTAAAAAGAGATGAAGTGGACGGTATTACATGCCAGTCATTTTATGAAACAGACTGGAGCGGAGTACCTTCAAACAATATTTATTCGGTTTTAGTTGATGAAGAAGGTTATCAATGGTTTGGGACCGATTTAGGACTAGCTTATCATAAAAATACCTATACAAAAGAAGACTGGGAAAGATATGATATAAATGATGGCTTAATAAATAATTTTGTACAGGCAATTGCAAAAAATTTAAACGATGTGATATGGTTTGGCACCAAGGGAGGGATTTCAAGTTTCAAGGATGGGGCTTTCATTAATGAATACACTATTGAATCGGGCTTGCTTAGCAATAACATTAATGATATTGGTGTTGACGCATACAATAACATCTGGTTAGCTACAGATAAAGGAATAAATGTTTTACAGTTTTCGGATGGTATTGAAGATATTTCGTTAAAAAACAGGAATAGTTTACAGAAAATTAATACATTTCCAAATCCTGCAATTGATCAAACCTATATTCATTTTAATACAATTAAAAACGGATTTATTGAAATAGCTATATTAAATTATAATGGGAAAATTGAGAAACAGTTATTTTACGGTTATAAAAAAACAGGAAATCATAAAATTATTTGGGATTTAACAAATGAAAAAAATGCCAAAGTTATACCTGGGATATATATAGTAAGAATAGTTGCAGATAATTATGTGCTGACTTCGAAATTAATTGTTTTATAATATTTTTGACTCATTTATATAAAAAATCCCGCAACTTTTCAGTGTGCGGGATTTTTAAAAGAAAGAATCGATCTTAATTATTCTTTCTTAATAACAAAATTTCATTTGCCACAATCTCGGAAATATATTTTTTATTTCCATCTTTATCTTCATAAGAACGGTGAATTAATTTGCCTTCAACAGCAACTTCCCTGCCCTTACTTAAATATTTCTCAGCTATAACAGCCAGATTACCCCAGGCTATAATATTATGCCACTGGGTTTCATCTACTTTTTTACCTTCGGCATTCTTATAAGTTTCGGTTGTGGCCAGTGAAAACTTTGCCATTGTTTTGTTACCGTCGAATTTCTTAACTTCAGGATCCATTCCCAAGTTTCCAATTAACTGTACGCGATTTCTTAAAGCATTCATAATTTTAAATTTTAAAGGTTAAAAAATTATTTTAATTTAATTTGTCAAATTACATGACGATACAAAGTAAAAGCAATACAGGAGGATTATTCGGTTAATAAATATTTGTAGTTGTTTAATATTCGTTTGCAATCGATTGTTGTCACTTGCTGTCGGATATATATTTTATTATCAATTTTTTATGTTATTTTTAAAAAAGTTGTATATTGCACAAAAATTTCAATAAAATTATTATTGCAGATAAAAGTTATGGAAAAAAAGTGCCTCGAATGCGGTGAAACTTTTCAAGGTCGGATTGATAAAAAATTTTGTTCCGATCAATGCCGTAACACATACAACAATCGCCTTAACAGCGACAGTACTAATAAAATTCGTAATATAAACAACATTTTACGTAAAAACCACCGGATATTAAAAAAACTTAATCCAAAAGGAAAAAGCAAGGTACACAAGGCAAAGCTTGCCTCAAAAGGTTTTAATTTTAACTATATCACCAATTTTTATAATACAAAAAACAATAAAACCTATTATTTCTGTTACGACCAGGGTTACTTCGAAATTGAAGATGATTATTATGTTATTGTAGAGAAAGAGGAATATATTGACAAAGATATCGACTTAATATAAAATCGAATTTCCTTATTTTCTAATAATTTATATTCTAACATTTTAGTATATATTTTTTATCATTATTACATGATAGATGTGATTTTGATTTATTTATTTTGAACTGCCATTCAAACAGGAGTAAAAAATATATTCATGAAGAAAGAGATTATATTTTTAGCAATTGTACATTTTTTTAATACAAACATATTTGCCCAAGTACAGGAAATTTGCAGCGGAAGCACCACGATTATGGGAGGTGAATATAATGTGATGAACAACGTTTGGGGATCGGTACATGGAGATCAATGTATTGAAGTTGATCCAGACACATCATATTTTAAAGTTAGCTTATCAACACACAACAGTAGTAATGTAGCCTCTTATCCTTGTATTTTTAAAGGTTGCCATTGGGGTTGGTGCACAACAAAAGACAATCCTTTTCCAAAAAAAATCAGTGAAATAGAAAGCGC
>JAFGQQ010000003.1 GCA_016935595.1 Bacteroidales bacterium | reverse complement strand
TGTTGACCCACCAGGGCTCGAACCTGGACTCTTCTGAACCAAAATCAGACGTGTTGCCAGTTACACCATGGGTCAATAATTTTTAAAAACTGTGCAAAATTAATAAAAATATTGTTTAAGCAAGTTGCCTGGGAGATTTTATTTGTACGCCTTAGTTTTTTTTAAAATGATTTTGAAAATAACGTTCAACTTTTATAAAAAATAACGATATTTTAAATCTTATTTTTTTTGAAAAGTACAAAATGGTTAATGCTAGTATAATTGTTATCGTTGTTAGCATAATATAGTTTTATATAATTTAATACAACATTTTTAATCCCTCTTTGGTCATAATCCATTTCTTACTGACCATATCTTCCTCCCATGTATTGGTCATGTTATCAACATCATCTAAATATTCTTCTAATGATTCTGATAAATAGACTGTTTTTCCTTCAGGCATTTTAATAATAATTTTAAGAGTAGGAAATCTCCATTTTTCATCTTCTGGAATAGTAAAGTACGGATCGAATTGAATTAAAGAATCAGTTTGATTCCATGCATATATTATATTGTTTGCATTTGTTTTAGCATCTTGAGAGTTTTCGCCAAACGCTTTTTTCTTTAATACAATTTCGAAATTGTTACCTTCACATTTTTCAATATCTATTATGGGTTTTCCATAAATATTATTTTCGTTTTCATTATATAAAATTTTATAATCATCGTGCCATATAATTTTTTTATTGTAATCAGGTTTCCTTTTCACTTCTAAAAACAATATTTCCATATTAGAGTTTTTTATTAATTCTGTATGATATGTGGCTTTATGCGTTTTAAAGTTTTTCCCTTCTATAAATAACATGGAAACTAAAATACAGGCGCTTAATATCCATAGTACAAAAATTGTTGTGCCAATAATTTTATCATTACTTTTAAATTGAAAAACGAGTTTTATTATGCCATATATTAAGGAAAATATTGGAAGTGTAATTGTAAAAAACAAAGCAATTAAGAATAATGAGAGATTAGATGGATCAATGAATTTATTTAATATATCCGATATATATAATTCCCCTAAATCATGAAAAATAAATGGGAAAATTGATATTTTAAAGATAAATAAAGAAATAAAACCAATGAGAATTGATAAACCTCCAATAATTAATGATATTCCAATAATTCCTAAAATTATTTTAAAGATAAGTATAATTAGATTACCTATTAAGCGTCCTATCTCTTCAAAGAACTGGCCAATGGTATTATAACTTCTTGAATTTTTGTATTTTTTTATATTATCCTTTACATTTTCATACTCTTCTTTAATTGTTCTCTCAATATTCGAGATTGTAACTTTCTCACCTTTCATTTCTAATCGTTGGGAAGTAGTTAGAGCTGCAGGAACAACAACCCATAATATTATGTATAAAAGAAGTCCTAGTCCGTTTATGAAAAATAGAATAATAAAGAATAACCTTATCCATAAAATATCTACATTAAAATAGTTGGCCAATCCACTGCAAATACCTCCGAGTATAGCTCTTTCAGGATCCCGATATAATCTCCGGTTATGTTTTTCATAAAACGAATTATTATCATGGCTGTACGATTCTTCATTTATTATTTCTTCGGGTGTACCCATTATGTTTATTACTTTTTCAACATCATTTTTGTTTATCACTTGTTTATTTTCATTGATGCGGTCTTTAAATAATTCTGCAATTCTCGATTCTATGTCATCAATAATATCTTGTCCGCCTTCTTGGCTTTTAAAATGGTCGGTGATTTTATCAAGGTATTTTTTTAATATTTCATAGCCATCTTCATCAATTTGAAAGATGCTTTCTTTAATATTTACTTTAACTGTTTTTTTCATACGTTTATTTTTTAATTATTTCATCTACAGCGTTAACAAGTTTTCCCCAGGCTTTATCAAGTTCATCTAAATAGTCTTTTCCTTTATCGGTAAGATGGTAATATTTTCTGGGAGGTCCTTGTGTCGATTCTTCCCATCGGTATGAAAGCAAACCCGAATTTTTTTGCCTAGTAAGTAAAGGATATAAAGTGCCTTCAACAACAATTATCTGTGCTTGTTTTAATTTATTGATAATATCTGTAGCATAACAATCTTTTTTTGCAAGTATAGATAAAATACAATATTCCAATATTCCTTTTCTCATCTGGGCAGTTACATTTTCTATATTCATCTATATAATTTTGAGGTTTAATTATAAATTCATACCTTTTTTTACATTCTCAAATTCTTCTTTAATATTTTTACCAATATTAGAGATATTAAATGATTCGCCGCGCATTTCATATTTTTCGGCTTCTGTTTTAGCTTCCGGAACCACAATCCAAAGCAAAATATATATTAATAAACCAATTCCAAAACCAAGAAAGATTAAAACAAAAACCACTCGTACTATTACCGGATCAGTATTTAAATAAGCGCCAATTCCACTGCATACACCACCTAATATTCTGTTGTCAGGATCGCGGTAAATTCTTCTTTTTGAATATTTGGAGTAAGATTTTTCATGTTCCGATTTATTTTCGCTTTGTTGACCTGTTCCCCCTATTTCTTCCGGATTTCCAATAATTTTAATAATTTCTTCAACATCACTATCTGTAATTACCTCTTTTGTTTTACCGAGTTTTTCTTTAAATAATTCAGCAATACGGGCTTCAATATCTACTATTATTTCCCTTCTTTCATCTATATTTTTAAAGTATTCTTCGATACTATTTAAATATGTTTTCAGTTTTTCATAAGCATCTTCCTCGATATGGAAGAGTATATTATTCAGGTTAATTGTTATTGTTGTTTTCATTTTAATTACTTTATCATTTATAATACTATGTTTGGCAAATATATAAAAAAAAAATAATACCATGCAATACATAGTACTAACTTTTTTAATTATTTTATATTTTTGAATATAATTGATATAATTCGTGAAAGTTGAAGGGAACATATATAAGATGCGGGTTGAATTACACAATCCTGTTAAATATTATTTTTTAATTGGTAAAAAGGAGATTTTTTTAAATAAATTAATTGAAAAAGAAATAATAATTAATTATTTAAATAGAATAAATTGTATAAAATGCGGGAGGATTACTAAAACTTCATTTGCACAAGGTTATTGTTATCCTTGTTTTCGGAGCGCCCCGGAAACAGAAGAATGTGTATTAAGACCTGAATTATGTGAGGCTCATAATGGTATTGCAAGAGACATGGAGTATGCAAAAGAGCATTGCTTAATTGATCATTTTGTATACTTAGCCATTACTAGTGGGTTAAAAGTTGGTGTGACCAGGTATACTCAAATACCTACAAGATGGATAGACCAGGGGGCTGTTAAAGCTGTTAAAATTGCCAAAACACCAAACAGGCATTTGGCTGGATTAATTGAGGTAGAATTAAAAAAGCATTTGGCAGATAAAACAAATTGGAGAAATATGTTAATGAATAAATATGAATTAAATATTGATTTAATTAAAGCAAAGGAAAATATTCAAGGAATTATTTCAGAAAAATATAAAAAATATTTTTTGGATGAAAATAAAATTATTACTATTAATTATCCAGTAGTAAATTATCCGGTGAAGGTCAATAGTCTGAATTTAGATAAAGTAAGTAAAATTAAAGGCAAAATATCAGGTATTAAAGGTCAATATTTAATATTTGATAATGGTATAGTTTTAAATGTGAGAAATTTTTCTGGTTATTATATTAGCCTCGAATATTAATTCTTTATTCTACTATCGTTATCCATCTGTATTTATCTTCTGCATTGCCATATTGAATTGCTCTTAATTTCTCATACAATTTAACGCATACAGGCCCTGGTTTATTATCTTTACAAAATTCATAGGTTCTACCAACTTTATTGTCAACAATTCTATTAACAGGGGTAATAACAGTTGCAGTTCCACACTGACCTATTTCTTCAAATGTGTCTAATTCATCAAGAGGGATAGGTCTGTTTTCAACTTTCATTCCGAAATCTTTTGCTAGTTGCATTAAACTTTTATTTGTAATAGAGGGTAAAATAGAATTTGATTTTGGTGTAACATAAGTATTATTTTTAATACCGAAGAAATTAGCAGGGCCGCATTCATCAATGTATTTTTTTTCTTTTGCATCGAGATAAAGCACAGATGCAAATCCTCCTTTTTTTGCAATTTCAGATGGAATTAAACTTGCAGCATAATTGCCTCCAACCTTTATATTCCCCGTGCCAAGTGGAGCTGCCCGGTCGTAATCTCTGCAAACCCATATATCTACGGGTTTAAATCCTTCTTTAAAATAGGGTCCAACCGGAGTCACAAATACGAGGAACAGATATTCTTTTGATGGTTTTACTCCAACTTCTGCACTGGATCCAATTAATAACGGACGAATATATAATGAAGCTCCTGATTCATAAGGAGGGACAAACCTTTCATTAAGTTTAACCACCTTAAGAACTGCATCTCTGAAAATATTGAAAGGAACTACTGCCATTATTATTCCTTTTGCAGTATCTTCCATTCTTTTTGCATTTTCATCAAGCCTGAAAATGCGAATTTTGCCATCTTTTCCCCTGAAAGCTTTAAGTCCTTCGAATGCTTCCTGTCCGTAATGCAAACAAGTAGAGGCCATATGTAAGTTGATTATTTCAGAATCGGATATTTCTAATTCACCCCATTTCCCATTTTTATAACAGCATCTAACATTATAATCAGTCTTTATGTAAGCAAATGGTAAATTTTCCCAATCTAGGTTTGCCATATATAACTTAATTAATAATTAATATTTACAAAAATTGAATAGACATATAATTAATAGAAACCTTGATAATTTTTAAGATCCGCTCTTGGATTTATTGTCATTACCGGAATCCTTTCCGATTCTATTACATTGTTGCTTTTATCGCAAATGTAATCTTTAAACTTATGCGACATAATTATTAATAAATCAGCATCAATTCCGTTGGCAAATTCGAAGATAGCGTCTTTAAAATTAACTGATTGACTTGCCTGTTTTATTCCGTATACAATATTGTTTGAATCTAACATTTTTTTCGTGAAAAAGATGTTATTGTCAATATATTTTTTTTTAACAGGATCGGTTATAAAAGGTCTGATAAAGTTAACATTACATTGAAAGAATTTAGCTAAATATATAACCCATTTAAGTTCTTCTTTGTATTTTTTATCATATTCGACGGGCACAACTATTTCACGATATGCACTATGTATAGGAGGTCGTTTTGTGACAATAATGGGGACATTAACCTCTTTTAAATAGCCCAAAAAATCAATGGCATTGGTACACGATTTTTGAACTTTATAATTAACGCCAGTAACCAGTAAATCGGCTTTTTTTTCTTCCAGTACATTTTTAATTATTCCTTTTATCTTACCTGTTACTACTAAGTGTTTGACGGGGAAATTATATTTCTTAGTAAAATTATCACTGATCTTCTTAAATTCATTAAAAATTTCTTCTTCCTGCTTTTGAATTTTTAATTTATTTGAAAACATGCCGCCATCATCATTAAAACTAACAAGATAAACATCATTATCAATTGTGCGGGCTAATTGAACTGCATGTTCTAATGATATATCAGCTTTTTCACTAAAATCGTATGGAACAATTATACTATTTTTATTTTGATCCATCTAGCTGGATGATTAATCGTTGCACGTAAAAATCAAGACGGCAATATACAATTTTTTAATTAATTCTGAATGAATTTTTTTATTTTTACAAACAAATTAGAAAGTAAATATGATGGACAAAAATTTTAATAGAATCCCTGGAATTTTTTAGGCATTGGTTTAATACACATAATGGGGATGGTATTTGTTTCGTGTCCGTCTTTGGCTTTATTTTCATGTAACAATTCTCTGTATTTATCAGCCATTACAACAATTAAATCTGCATCAATATCACTGGCAAACCTGAGAATTTCCTCACCATAATTTTTAAATTTTTTAGCAGTTTTTATACCGTATACAATATTGTTATTATCAAGCATTTTTTTTGTAAAGTACATATTATTCGCCATTAATCTTTTCTTTTCAGGATCGGTATAAAAAGGCTTTATAAAATTAATATTACATTTATAATATTTGGATAAATGCATTACCCAACGTAATGTTTCTTTGAATTCTTTTTGATAATTAATTGGAACGACGATTTCTACATAATGATTATGTTGTGGTGCTAATTGGGTAATTATTACTGGAGCATTCTTTTTAATTCGGCTGTTTCTAAAGAAATTTACAATATCAGGAGCATCAATTTTTGTTTTTCCAATTTCATAAAATTGCCCCATAATTACAAGGTTAATATTGCTCTCGAGTAATAAATCTTTTATTGATTTGACAAAATTACCTTCCTTGATTGTTACTTCTGGTTTTATTTTATATTTATTTTCAATTTCTTCTGCTATTTTTTTAAGTTTTTTAATGACTTCATCTTTTTCATCATCGGATAAAGGTTTGGAAAATAGACCTTTATGAATAATATGTGCTATTAAAATTCCATTATTAGCTTTTGTGGCTAATTGTACAGCATGTAATAATGAATTTTCAGAATTTATTTTAAAATCGAATGGAACAAGAATAATTTCCTTTTCCTTTTCCATATTTTTCAGTCAATTATAATTATTCTTTCAAAGATATAAATTTAAAATATATTTGTAAACAATTAATAAAATTGTATTAAATATACTATTTGTATTTTATCTTTTTTTCAATATTAGAAAAAAAAATTCATATAAACATTAAATTAATAAAAAAAATACGAATTACAGCCATTTTCATGAGATAAAACAAAAAATTTATGGAATTAGTATTTGCAACTAATAATAAATATAAACTGCAGGAAATTCAAAAATTACTTGGTAAAAAATTTAAATTGTTATCTTTAAAAGACATTGGTATTGAGGAAGATGTGCCTGAGAATCAAAATACTATTAAAGAAAATGCCTCACAAAAAGCATTTTATATATATAAATTAACAAAAAAAAATTGTTTTGCTGATGATACTGGTTTGGAAGTTGAAGCTTTAAATGGCCAACCAGGCGTTAAATCAGCACGTTATGCAGGTGATGATAAAAACTCAGAAAATAATATAGCTAAATTATTAAACAGTTTAAAGGATAAAACAAATAGAAAAGCAAAGTTTAGGACAATTATAACGCTTATATTAAATGATGAAAAATATGTATTTGAAGGTATATGTAACGGGGAAATAACAGAAAGCAAAAGAGGAAAGTTTGGTTTTGGATATGATCCGGTTTTTATTCCAGAAGGATATAATCAAACATTTGCACAAATGAAAATGGATGAGAAAAATAAGATTAGTCATCGGGCTATAGCCTTTAACAAATTATTAAATTTTTTGAATAACTATATAAACAGTAAATAATAATCAACAAAATATTCAGTTATATTTTATAAATTGAGTCATATAGGCATGAAACCCTCATTAAATTTATTCACAAAAAAGCATGAATAAATTTAATGAGGGTTCGCCGAACAAAATTAAATTATAATTATTTTGTGAGGCAACAAAAAAAAGTTCGAAAATTACATAATTAAGAATATGATAATTAGATGTTTAACCTAAATATATTCTAATGCAAAAGTATAGAAAATATAATATGATTTTGATAATGTTTTTTATATCTCTGATGAGTGTTGCTCAAATAGGCGTTGGAGAGTGGAGAGATCACTTGCCTTATAGGAGGGCTTTTGGAATAATTGAACACCAAGGAAAGATATATTGTGCAACATTGTCTGGAATTATAATATATAATAAAAAAGATAATAGTATTGAGAAATTATCAAAGATTCAGGGATTATCAGATTTAAATATCACAGCTATTGGATATTCGGCTAGTAATTCGACTATTGTTATTGGATATAAAAATGGGAATATTGATTTAATTGTTAAAAATGAGATAATTAATATTAACGACATAAAAAGAAAAACTTTATTTGGGAGTAAATCAATCAATAATGTATTTATTGAAGGTGATTATGCATATTTATCATGCGGATTTGGTGTTGTTGTATTAGATTTGAAAAATAGAGAGATTAAGGAAACATATCAAATTCAATATGAGAATTTGAATTTAGTAATAAATGATATTACAATTGTTGCAAATTGGATCTATTTAGCTACCCAATCAGGTGTATATAAAGGTAATATGAATAATAATCTATTAGATTTTAGAAATTGGGAAAAAATTACTGATATTCCTCTTACTGAATATAATATTAACAACATTGAATATTTTGAAGGAAATATATTTATAAGTTCATCGAATATTGAAGAAGAGGAATATTTAATATATTCTTTCAATGATGCATCCTGGAATAGGTTAAATAATATTCCAAAAGAATATATCTATTCAATTGATGCTGTAAATAATTCATTGTATATATCTTTTTCTTCTCAAATATGCATTTACGGGAAAGA
>JAFGQQ010000397.1 GCA_016935595.1 Bacteroidales bacterium | reverse complement strand
GTAACAAACATAGGGCATTTGCCCTATGTTATTGATCTCGCTCTTTCAGAGCTATTTATATTATAAATTAGTCTCCTAAATAATTACCATAATGTTTCAATTTTAATTTGTCAAGATACTGGCTATATGAAATTATTACTTGTTTTTAATTCATCGAGAATTTCTTTTGTAGCAGTGGCTCCGATTCTTGTGCATCCTAATTTTTTAACTTCTAAAGCCCGTTTAAGATTCCTGATTCCCCCGGCAGCCTTTATCTGTATTTCAGGATTTGAATATTTTCTCATAAGTTTCAAGTCTTTATCTTCTGCTCCTCCAGTTCCATAACCGGTTGAAGTTTTTACCCAATCGACTTTTACACGATTGCATATTTCACATGCTTTTTGTATTTCTTCAGAAGTGAGATAGCAATTTTCAAATATTACTTTTATTTTAATATTTTTTGAGTGCGTAATTTCCGTAATAACTTTCAATTCCTCTTCAACATATTTATAATCACCCGATTTTAATTTACCAAAGTTTATTACCATATCTATTTCAGCTGCACCATTATCGATGGCTTCTATTGTTTCAACAAGTTTGATATTTGTAGTTGACGAACCATGCGGGAATCCGATAACTGTTGTAACCAAGACTTCACTATCTTTAAGAATTTCATTAGCAAGCTTAACATCGCATGGCCGAACGCATACTGTAGCAACCTGATAATCATTTGCCAGTTTACAACCTTCAATAATTTCATCATCAGTTAAAAATGGTTTTAGTAAAGAATGGTCAATCATTCCTGCAATGTCTTCATAGTTAATCATAATATTATTATTTTATAAAATTAACTGAAATCAATATTTGCTGCGAAAAGTCAAACTCATCTTCTGCAAAATGCATCCCTAATATAAATTTTGAATTTACTCTATCTGATAGAAACGGAATAATGTAAATATTAATTCTTGAATAGCTGCCACCGGAATAAAAAGAATCGCCATAGGCTAAATGTTGTTTATCACCGAAATAAGTAATTCCTTCAATTCCAGCTATTTTATATTTTAAATTTATTCGTCCAATATAACCAATTGCATATTTATAAGAGTCAGGTCTGTATCTATCATATGAAATAACTGCACCAGCATCAAATTTTAAAATATTAATTGGGATAATATTTGAAAGATTAATACCCATGTGTCCTGAACCTCCGCCATTATCTCTTATATGATCATTAGATGAAGGATTCTTAGACAAAGCGTGGTGGTACATGTAAAAATAGTCTTCAAAATAGATAATATTAAAATGAAATTCTCCGGACATACCTGCAAGAAAAGTTTCTTTTTTTGTGCTGGTTTGTCGACTTGTCCAGTCAATCCATATATTCTGATGTCCGAATTTTGTGTTCAGTTGTCCAAAAGCGCCCTGAATATTTGGCCTATAGTATAATAATGTGTCGGCAAGTAAGACAAGTGGATAATTTAATATGTTTTTTCTTGGAAATGAACCAAATTTAAAATTAAAAAGCTTGTTTGTAAAATTGTAATACATATCGAGAATTGGAAGATAAGCATCCAGTGTGTGCCCATATTCATATAAATAATTCGCGCCTAAACAAAAAGAATGTATTGTATCGAGTTTAAATTCTGCGCCCAAATCCACCATTCCTCCAAGAATAGTCTGGGCATATGCATATTTACTGAAATATTCGCGATTATCGGCAATAAAATCGAAAGATCCGTAAAAATTAGGTTTTTGAGAATAACAGAAGAAATGGCAACATAAAGTAATTATTAAAACTATTTTTTTATTGTTTAGCTTCATAAAATAATATTATTGTTGCCAAATTAAATAAAAAAGTTTTATTTATTGAATTTCTTTAATTTTAATATGATTTTCGTATCCAAGCAGGAATAAAGAATAAAAATAGGCAATCATCGAGGCACCAACATGGGTTTCAAGAGTATCTTCATTAATCATACATAACATAGTAATGCCGAAAATTAAAACAAAGAAATAATTATTCCATTTTTTTTCAAGCCGTATTGGATAAAGTACTGCAAAAGAAATCCATAAAAATCCAATAATTCCGAAAGTCAGCATAAATGTAATAAACTGATTATGTGCTCTTAATCTCCATTTTTTTGATAAATCAGAGCCTGTTTCTTCGTATTTTTTATTGAAGCTTAATTTAACGTCACCGGTTCCGGTACCGATAAAAAAATTATCCTTGAAAATTAAAAGACCGGTCTTAATATAAACAATTCTTTGTGTAATTGAATGTCCGCTAGGGTTTCCGCCATGTAAGAAGTTATCTATTTCCCATATTAATTCGTATATTCTTGGATAAAAACTGAATTTTTTACCAAATAAATAATTTGCTTTACCCAGTTCAATGTTTTTAATATCCTTGTCGGTTAATTCTGACATTCCTGCTGAATCTTTTTTTAAACCTTTCGATGCCAGGTACCTGATTAATGTATATTTTATCGACTGCCCTTTTTTATCTTTTCCGTCATATTCAAATTCACTTCTTTTAAACCATTCTTCTTTCAGTTCTTTTTCACAGATATTAATCCAAACATAATTTCCGTTCTCAAAACCATATATATTTGTACAATGCTGATAAGGGTTGCCATTAATTGTATATTGTTCAAGCTTTGAAAAATCAATTTTTTCAATATTATAATATATTATAACTGACCTTATAATATAGATTATAATAATTAAGGGAATTATAAAGAAGCTTACTTTTAGGGCTTTTTTAATTTTTTCGTTTTTTATTCTAGTAATGAAATAAAATAAATGTCCATAACCTACAATAATAAGAAGTAATATACCCGTAAAAGATTTTAGAATAATAAGAAAAATTGAAAGCCATAAGATAGTGAAAGCTAAACAATATTTTTCATATCTTTTAAGTTGTTTATTTTGAATTATTAATAAGTACAATCCTGAGAAAATGCCAATATTAATTAATATTGC
>JAFGQQ010000396.1 GCA_016935595.1 Bacteroidales bacterium | reverse complement strand
TTATTAAAAATATTATCTGCTGAAAAAATCATAACCAGAAAAATAGTCTATCAGAAATAACTGTTATTAGGTAATGAATAAAAACTATGAAAAAACAGAAAATACGGAAGCTTTTCTTGAGGAATTGATAGTTAGAAAAGAATTGTCGGATAATTATTGCTATTATAATGTGAATTACGATTCTTATGAAGGATTTCCCGAATGGGCAAAACAAACGCTTAAAATCCACAGGTATGATGAACGTGAATATGTATATGAATTAATTGATTTTGAATCGGCCAATACTCATGATGACTTATGGAATGCAGCTCAAATTGAGTTAATCGAAACAGGAAAAATTCATGGATATATGCGAATGTACTGGGCAAAAAAGATATTAGAATGGACAAAGTCACCTGAAAAAGCTTTAAAAACAGCTATTTATTTAAATGATAAATATGCAATGGATGGTCGCGATCCTAATGGTTATACGGGTTGTGCCTGGGCAATTGGCGGTGTACACGACCGTGCATGGAGCGAAAGGCCTGTTTTTGGAAAAATAAGATACATGAATTGTAACGGGGCAAAAAGAAAATTTGATGTAGAGGAATATATTTCAAAGTATTTACAATAACCTAAAAGATAATAACAAGTAATTATAAAAATGTTTATTAGCTTTATTACTTATTTTCCTGACTTCGTGCATCGGACAAACTGTATTTATTTATTTTTAAACCAGGGAGGTAATGATAAACTTTGCCGCCCATATTTTCAAAGCCACTCGTTGAATTTATCCTGTAAAATTTAAAATCGGAATGCAATAAATTTAATTTAAGCGCTGAAAGGCAATAAGGAAAAGATTCCCCATATATATTAAAAGCTTTACTAAAATAGTAAAGAATATCATACCCTAAAAATGCATAGCTGTAACTAAATGGTTCAGTATAATAAACTTCACGGTACTTAATTAGGAATTTTTTTATTTCATTAAAATCATAATCAACATAAAAAGGAGTAATATATTTTAATTGCAAATTATAATAATACTCAATATCAATATTTCTAAACCATTGCCAATACGGAAAACCTATAACACTGATATTATAAAACAAGGTTAATCCGTTTAATTTGGTAATAATTTCACTAACAAAGGCTTCATTGTTAGAATTTATGAAAACAATGTTTTTATAGTCAGAGGATAAAGAATGTTCTAAAGATTTTTGCAAAGTATCATTATATATAACTTCTTTAATTACAACATTGTTAAAATTTGTTTTTTTACTTATTTTTTCATAGAATTTTGATTTAAATGCAGAAAGTTTTAATGAATCGAAAAATGAATCGTGTGTCACTAACACTATATTATAATCGTAATAATCAGAAAGTAATTGCGCAATTCTTTCATTTTCTGTGTTATTTGTAGGTTTAACAATAAAAACATTTTGATTGTTGATTAAAATATCATTTGTGCTGGCAAAGGGTAATATTAACGGAACTTGATGATGATTTGAAAACTCAACCATAATATCAATGGCTTTTGAATGAACCGGACCAATTATTAGATCAACATCAGTAATAATTAAATTATTAATTATTTCTTTCAGTGAATTTGTGTCGTTTTCAATTGAATATGTATAAAGATTTATAGATATACCTTCTTTTTTCAATGTGTCTAATGCAAGTAATAAGCCTTCATAAAACTCTAAAAAAGGATACGATTTTTTATAAATTTTGTAAGGTTTTTCTTCAATAATATCCAGATTATTTGTATCAGGCATATTCATGCTTTCATTTTCGCTAATATAAAAAGGCAATAATATAGCAATATTGATGCTTTTTTTTGCTTCATTGGCTTCCAGCTCTTTACAATTAAAATCTTCTGCATTGTAATATATTAATGAATCGGAACTATAATGAGAAGTATCTATAAAAATTGAAAAAGCCCTTTCATTAAATTTTTTAATTTCTTCTTTCTTGATGGGGATTTTTATTGTTTGCCCATATTTTAATTGATTGTACTTAAGTTCGGGATTAGAATCTTTAATGTCCTGAATGTTAACATTGTAACGTTTTGATAAAGAATATAAAGTCTCCTTTCTTTTTACTTTATGAAATACGTATTTTTCATCTTCATTTTCAGCAAGTAATAAACTATCTGTTTTAATTTCAGGAATTTTCAATATCATATCATATTTCAATCCTGACCTTACTTCAGGATTATATTTGTATAATATTGTGGTATCAATATTGTATTTTCTTGTTAATGAATAAATTGTTTGCCCTTTTTCTACATGATGGTAAATATATCCTTCCTCACGTTCTTCAACATATGGTATTTTTAAAATATGCCCTATCATTAAACCATACAATACATCAGGATTTTCTTTTATTAATTCTTTTAATTCAACATTATATGCCAGGCTAATGGAATAGAGAGTTTCGCCTTTTTTTACTTCATGAATATAATATACCCTGCCTTCAATAATTACCTTCTCTGTTGATTTTATTACTTCAACAGGATTACTTTGTCCAAAAGAGTTAAGAAATAAAATAATGCCGAAATAAAAAATAAATATATACTTCAAGATTTTTATAATTTTAATTGAACTAATTTGTAAAATTTTATTAGTTAATTATTTATAATCCATTAATTGTTATTTTTTGCTTTTTCTAAAATATAAAAGAAATTACAATTGAAGAATATTTAAGGCTTTTTTTGTGAAATTAAATAATAAGTATTTATTTCAAAGTATGGTAATTAAAAACAAAAATGCCTGAAAATCAAAATAATAAGAAAATAATATTCACTGTTGTTGAACACAGGCTATTGGGAATTTTAATAAATTCTTATGTTGTTAATATAAATAAAAACCAGGCATTTTATACAACTTCTGATAATCTGTTAAAATCTAAAATAGGCTATTATACCAATTATTTGAATGATCTGGAAAAGGAGATTATAGGAATTATTGATGAATATAACGAAAATACGATTTTTAAAATATTCAGTAAAAATAAGAACAGCAAGGAATTTTATGAAAAAATAGATAAACAGCTTATTGAGAACAGAATCAGGCCATATATTGAGAAAAGATTAGCCAGAATTATTGATTTGTTAATTCAGAATAAAAACCAGTTGTTTTATAAAGAAAAGAAATATTCAACCATTCATACTGAAGATGAAATTATTTTAGAAGAGAATTTTGCCTTAGCCGTTTTTAATTTTAATAAAAAACATGATTGTTCGGAATACTTTCTTTCTATAAATATTAATGGTAAAGAATTAAAACTAATTAACAGAAAAATATCTGTCATTTCAAATGATCCATGCATTATTATTATTGATAACCATTTGTTTAGAATTAAGGATATTGATGCTAAAAAATTACTTCCCTTCTTTAATAAAAATTATGTGATTATCCCAAAATCTTTTGAAAATAAATATTTTAAGACTTTTATATTAAATAGCATAAAAAATTTTCAGGTAAAAGCTCAAGGTTTTGCAATTTATGATATTGAACCTGAAAAGGAGGCTATTCTTTCAATAGGGGAAAATCTTAATACCGACCCGGTTTTATTTTTAAACTTTAAATATAATACACATCAGATTAAACCATCTGATAATATTGAAGTTTTTGTTGATTTTTATGAGAATGATAACAACTATGAATATAAGCGTTATAAGCGCGATTTAAACTGGGAAAATAATATTATTTCAAGTTTATTAGATATTGGCCTTGAAAATTCGAAAAGGGATTACTTTACATTAAATGAGAATATTTCTGAAGCTGAATTGTACGGTTATATAAGCTGGTTTAATAAAAACCAGGGTGAAATTAATAAACTAGGTATTGTAACAAGTCAGCATTTTATAAGCACAAAATTTTATAAAGGTGAGATCAAACTTGATTTTAAGATTTCTAAAAAAAATGACTGGTTTGATATATACGCTTTAGTTAAGTTTGGCGAATTTTTAATTCCATTTGTTAAATTGAAAAAATATATCCTGAATAATATTAGGGAATTTGAATTACCAAACGGTGAAATTGCCATTTTACCGATGGAATGGTTTTCAAAATATAAAGATATTTACCAGTTTGGGAAAGTTGAACATGAGAATATTAAAATAAAAAATTTTTACTCGCCACTTTTGAAAAAAAAGATTGACGGGATTGATCAGAAATATTTTGATGAATATATTGAACTTGTAAATGTTGAAAATTTACGTCGTATTAAAATTCCTGAAAATTTAGATACTGTTTTAAGGAAATACCAGGTTATCGGATACAAATGGATGATTAATCTTCAGAAAAACAGGTTGGGAGGATGCCTGGCCGATGATATGGGGCTGGGCAAGACAATACAAACACTCGCTGTATTGCAAAATTCGAAAGAAAAAATTCAGACTAAGATTGATGAAAAAATAAGGAAAAAATATTCTGGTGAACCAACTCTTTTTGCCGATTCTTTTTTTTATGATCAAAAATCAGCGCTTTCCCCCACATCTTTAATTATTGCCCCGGCATCGTTGGTGCATAACTGGGAAAATGAGATTCAGAAATTTACATCTGAGTTGAGAGTTTATAAATTCACAGGGTCTAACCGTACTAAACAACAATTCGATTTCCAGTTTTATGACATTATTATAACTACTTACGGTTTAGCCAGGAATGATATTGACGTTTTACAGAATTTTTATTTCCATTATATTATTTTAGACGAGAGCCAGATTATAAAAAATCCAGCATCAAAAATTTATAAAGCAATATTAAAATTAAAATCTGAGTATAAACTTGTTCTTACAGGCACTCCAATTGAAAACTCACTTATTGATCTGTGGTCGCAGATTAATTTTTTAAACAGGGGATTGCTTGGAGGATTGAATTTTTTTAAATCGGAATTCATTAATCCCATAGAAAAAAACAATTCTGTGGAAATAATGGAAAAATTACAACTATTAATACATTCTTTTATATTAAGGAGAAAAAAAGAGGAGGTTGCCCGGGATTTACCTCCTGTTACTGAACAGGTGTTATATTGTGATATGACTGAAGATCATATGAAAATATACCAGGAAGAAAAGTCGAAAATCAGAAATTTAATATTAGAAAATGTCGATAAAGATGGATTACATAAATCAGCAATCATCATCCTGCAAGGATTATCGAAGCTCAGACAATTAGCCTGTCATCCGAAATTTATTGAGGCAGACTATATAGGTAATTCGGGAAAATTTGAGGAAATAATCCATCATTTAAATAACATCATTGCAGAAGGGCATAAATTATTAATTTTTTCATCATATATAAAGCACCTAAGTTTGATTGAAACATATCTAAAACAAAATGATATTAATTATTCTATACTTACAGGTCAAAGTACTAACCGGAAACAAATTATAGATGATTTTCAGAACGATGCTCGAAACAAAGTATTTTTAATTACCTTAAAAGCTGGTGGTGTTGGATTAAACTTAACTGCTGCCGATTATGTTTTTATTATCGATCCCTGGTGGAATCCTGCAAGCGAAGAACAAGCCATTAGCCGGGCACATCGCATAGGACAAGATAAAAATGTTTTCATTTACCGGTTTATTACAACTAATACAATTGAGGAAAAAATTCAAATATTGAAAGAGAAGAAATCCGGTATGGCCAATTTGTTTATTAATTCGAATAATCCTTTTAAGGGTATTGATGAAAAACAAGTAAAAGAGTTGTTTGAATAAGCATCATTTTTTATAATTGGATAAAAATTACTTCAATAAGGGTATAAAATTTTGAAATATACTATCAGCTTTCACAGCCTCAGCCTTAGCCTTTAATAAAGAATATTTATAAATTCCCCTTTAAAAATTGTTCTACATTCTTTTCTATTCTTTCAAGTATATTTTCTGTTCCTGTTTTTGTAAGTTTTTCGCCTGTTATATTTTCATATAATTCAATATACCTGTTTGAAACCATTTCAACAAATTCGTCAGTCATTTCAGGTACAACTTGTCCTTCTTTCCCTTGAAACCCGTTCTCTATTAACCATTGCCTTACAAATTCTTTTGACAATTGTTTTTGTTTTTC
>JAFGQQ010000395.1 GCA_016935595.1 Bacteroidales bacterium | reverse complement strand
CCAGATAAATTTACTTTATATCCACGCAAATAATGGCTCAATCATTAAAACAGATAAGGAATACGGAATGATAGTAAGATAAAAAAAAAATTTAATATTTTTTTTCCCTTTCTTTTGCCTTTTCAAGCCACTTAGGAATCTCTGATTCAATAAAATATTCTTTTTCTTTATTTAAGTCGTTCATAGTTAATCCTATATAAGCTTGTGCCTTGGCTTTGGTTGATATATCAGGATAAGGTATTTCTCGATTATACCCAAGTTCTGCCAATAAACGTAAAAGTTGTATCCTTGTTTCCTGAACAATTACTATTCCCGAAGCAATAACTCTGCTTACTTCAACCGGTGAGTGAAATGATGCTCCATGGCTGGCGGCTACATAATCCCACCTCCATTGTGAGTGCCTTATTCCGATTAAAATATCTTTCATTTGTATTTCTGTAGCTCCTATTTCCCATGCAAATTTTGCTTCAACATGTGCCCTTACCAATAACTCCTCTAATTTATCTCGATTTTCAATTATTTTATCCTGCCTAGAGTAAATATCTCTTATTAAATTCTCAGCTTCTTCACGATGACAAACCTGGCAGGAGTTATTAACATTATTTACAGGGCTTTGAATATGATGATCAGTAAATTTTTGGCCACCTTCACTTATAAAAGGCATGTGGCAATCGGCACACGAAACACCCTTGCTTGCATGGATTCCTGTTAAATAAATCTCATAATCGGGATGTTGTGCCTTTAGCATGGGCGCCATGCTTAAATCATGAATCCAATCAGAAAAAATTAATTCATCGTAATATCTTTCCATATCTTCAGCACCAAAACCATAATCCCACGGAAGAGTCAGATAATCAACCCCTTCAAATTTTTTCATATTAAAATAATACTCCGAATGGCATTGTGCACAAACCATGCTTCTCATTTCCTGGTGAGAGACTTTTAAGATATCTTTCCCTTTTCTTTTAAAAGCTTCCAGCATAGCTGGCCGTGTAATCTTCAAATTCATGGTTTCGGAATCATGGCAATCGGCACAACCAATGGGATTAATTATCTCATGTCCTTTTGTTTCCCATGTTCCTTCATAAAACTCTTCAATGCTAATTTCATTCATTAACCTTGGCACATCTGGACTCTTGCATGACCAGCATGTATTCGGCATAGGACTTGTCTTTTTCTCAAAAGGGGCGCCTGTTCTTAATGATTTCCAAATGTCCTCCACCGAATAATAATGCCCTCTACCCTGTTTATAGTCTTTTGCAAAACCATATCCAGACCACAGGATTACCATACGCGGATTGACTTCGAGCATGTCAATTAATGCCGAACCATTATATTTGCTTCTAAAAGAAGTATCTTGAGTTTTTAAATACGACTGGTATTCCCTTGGAAAAAACGTTCCCCATTTTTCACTTCTGGGCTCATTTTTTGAAATATCAATAAGTTGCCTATAAGCAAATTCGGCTTCTGTTCGTCTTTCAATAATCGATGATGCAAATAATCCCAACAAGAAAACCAGCAAAATGGTTGTAATAAATATTACCCATCCCACGAAAGGTTTATTTTTAACTATCTCACTTATTGGTTTCATAAGTCTATTTTAATTTTAATGATCGTATGGAACATCTATGATCAGATAAATAATATAATTTATAGTGATTATATTCATCACGGATGTTTTATAAATTAATTTTTTCTTAAAATTAAATCCATAATTTAATAATTTTTCTCCATTATTAAGCAATAAATCATTTATATCATATATCAGTTTTTAAAATAAGCTAAAAATATAATACATCCTTTCTTTATTGTATATTGTTCATTAGTACATTTAACCAATCGGGTATTGGGCTTTCCGGAAAAGGAACCCTGGCATTAGGAACACTGGAAATACTATTCACTCTTCCATGAGGGGTTTCACGGTGACATTCCCAGCAATTCCTTTCCATTCTATACTGATGATATTCACTTGTTCTAAGTAATAATTTATCATCTGTGAGTAAAATAGTATGGCAACGTATACAATTATCCTGTACAACCTTTTTGCCTTCATTTTTAATAAAAATAACCTGGGGTTCATTTTTTAATGTAAATACAGTTGCATGTCTTATTCCATCCTTGGCCTTAAAATAATATTTATTTAAAATATTATTATGAGGGACATGACAATCGTTACAATTAGTTATTTCACGATGTGAACTATGGTTCCATGTAATATATTGCGGAGCCATAATATGACAGTTTACACAAGTTTTAGGAGAATCGCCCAAATAAGAGGTTGCTTTGGAAATATGCAAAATAAAAGCCATTAATCCCCAGAAAATACCAAAAATAATGGTTGCAGGGAAGAACCACTTCCCTGATGGCAATAAATATTTTATGAATTCAATTATTTTCTTGAATTTCATAAATTAAAAAAATCTTTATTTTATTAAGAACAACTCTAATAAATATATAAAAATATAATTAAAAATTATTGATTAAACCAATATTTATATCCTTTTATGCCGTAAAATTTCGCCCTGCAGAGAGATTACAATTACGCTTATAGGGGCTTTTCTTTTTATGCTTATTGCAGCCTCCTGTGACATTAGAATTAAGCTGGCACAACATGGAACCTTCATAATCATTACTGTAATCATATTTACACAGGCTTCATTAATTAACATTTTTATTTTATAAATATAAATTTCTCACCCTTTGCTAAACTTTGGGTATGCAATTACAAAACTTTTATCTTTTAAATATTTCTGTTGATAATGCTCATTATATCCTTCAATAAACAGAAAATAATTATGAAATTATTTTAGATAAATCAGAAAACGAACTTAATGAACTATTTGGATTAATAAGGCCGTCACTGGGACGAGTAATCAGGGAGTTAGACCAAGATGGTTATATTATTGCCACTGGTAAACATATTAAAATTTTAAATAGAAAGAAATTGTCAGATTTATTAAAATAATTTTGTTTAATTTGTATAATTTAATTGCAATACAAACCCACTAATGAATATCAATAAAATTACTCTTCTTTTACTGACTTTAATAATAAATTATAAATTAATTGCCCAAGAACATTGGGAAAGTATAATTCTTGAAAACGATACATTTAAATATTTTGAAGCAACCAGTGAACCGCCAATTGATTGGAACCAAATT
>JAFGQQ010000394.1 GCA_016935595.1 Bacteroidales bacterium | reverse complement strand
TAAAGGTTTCTTATGCCGGTATTTGCGGAAGCGACCAGCATATTTTCCTGGGAGAATTTCACCCCCGTACCCATGTTCCTTTTATTCCCGGGCATGAATTTGCCGGAACCATTGTTAAAACCGGAAAAGATATGAAGAATTTTAAAAACGGTGACCGAGTTGCTGTCGACCCTATCATTTGGTGTGGTACTTGCCCTGCCTGCCTTATTCACCACTACCCTGCCTGCACAAAACTGAAACTGGTCGGTGTGGATATGGACGGTGGGTTCAGTGAATATATAAAAGTCCCTGAATCAATGTTATACAAAATTACCCCAGGAATATCGGATATACATGCTGCTTTAGTGGAAGTTATATCAATTGGTTTTCATGCCTGCAATAGGGCCAAGATAAAAGAAAACGACAAGGTTGCTATATGGGGCGCCGGTAAAGTAGGCCAATCCATTTTACAGGCAGTAAGCACAAAAACCAAAAACAGCATTATTATGGTAGATGTTTTGGAAGAAAGGCTTGCTATTGCTAAAAAAGCTTATCCTGAAATCCATATTATTAATGCCGCTAAAGAAAACCCGGTTGAAAAAATTAAAAAAATAACAAGTGAAAAAGGGGTGGATATTGCATTTGAAGCTATCGGGCATTGGATTGAACTGCCCCATGTTGTTAACCCTGTTCGTGGTTGTATTCAAAGTATTCGTGGTGCCGGTTTAGTTTGTGTGCTGGGGCTTGGAAACGAACCCTCCCCGATTTTAATGAAAGAACTAATCTGGAAAGAAGGGACTATTATTACCTCACGTGTCTCGCATGGAGAATTTTCTGAAACCATTGAAAATATGGAAAAAGGAAATTTAAAACCCGACGTATTGATTTCTGATATACTCCATCCTTCAGAAGCACAAAAAGCTTTTGAAATGCTTGAAAGTGAACCTTCCAAACACCTTAAAATACTTTTAAAGTTCTCATAAGCTATATGAAAATTGACGCACATCAGCATTTTTGGCATTATAATCCGGTTGAATATAATTGGATTAATAATACGATGAAAGTTTTACAGCGTGATTTTCTACCATCCGATCTGGAAAAAGAACTCATGCCTCTTGGATTTGATGGTTCAATTGCTGTCCAGGCCAGGCAAAAAATTGAAGAAACAGAGTGGTTACTTAAATTGGCTTCAAAATATCCTTTTATTAAAGGAGTTGTAGGATGGGTTGATTTATGCTCCCCGGAAATTAATAAACAACTTGATGCGTTTTCACAACATCCTAAAATGGTTGGTGTACGCCATGTAATACACGATGAAGATGACGACCTGTTTATGGCACGGAAAGAATTTCAGCATGGAATCAGTTTATTATCAAAGTATAATCTCACATACGATATCCTTATTTTTCCGAAGCATTTAAATTTAACTTCAAAACTTGTAGAATTATTTCCTGAACAAAAATTCGTATTAAACCATTTAGCCAAACCATTTATAAAAAGTCAAACCCATACACCCTGGAATGAAGACATTAGTTATCTGGCTAAATTTCCAAATACATATTGCAAATTATCGGGAATGGTAACAGAAGCCGACTGGAATAGCTGGAATAGCAATGAATTTAAGTATTATTTAGACCTGGTTTTTGATTGTTTTGGACCCGACAGGCTAATGATTGGCAGCGACTGGCCGGTTTGTACCATTGCAGGCAAATACAGTAAAGTAATGTCGATTGTTATAAATTATTTATCTCAATTTAACACGGAAACCCAAAACAAAATTTTAGGTGAAAATTGCTTAAAATTTTATTTTGAGAAATAAATATTAAAAATTTTCTCAGTACATGACAAGAATTTCATATAAATTTAATTATTAGCAACTTATGTTATAGATTCATATATTTAGGTGTTAATTTTACCCTCCCCAACCCTCACTAAATTTGGGAGGAGGTTCTTCTAAAAACAAGCTGCTTAAAAGACAATCCCCTCTAGAATAGCATAGCCGTCAGGCTAAGGATAATTATAAGGTGAAATTGTTTCTTTTTTGTATTATGCTTCGCAGGTTTCAAAGTTATTTACTGAAAATTAAAGCTGCTTTATTCATGAATTTTATGAATAAAGCACCGAAGATTGGTTGAATTCAATGAATAAACCCGAGAATTCATTCTCAAAAATTTTAAGTTAAAGCATCGATTTTGAAAAAAGAAATATCACCAAAGCGATGAAAAAATGGCGTCGACCGAAGTTGGGCTCAATATTTGAAAAACTGTATAGCATCATTTTTTCTTGTCCCGATAATTATCGGGATTGGTTCTTTTGTATCAAGGAGTCCACTCTAAAAACTAAATAAAATTTTATTATTTAAATAGCAATTTTGTATAGCGGCTGATTCATTTGATTAATTTCCTTACAGGTATCTAATTTTATTATCACAGTTTTTTTAATTTTTTTGTTGATAAAAGTTTTAATTTCATTACACGCAAAATATAAATTATTGTATATCAGATATTTATGTATTCTGGTTAAGTTTACTGCTATTGAAGTCATGCTCAAATAGAATTTTATCCGTTCTTTTCCTCTTATTCTTACCTTTCCATTTTTAATTCCTCTTTTGACTTCTTTTACTGTTGCTTCTACATTTGCTCTTAATTTCCTTCGTTCTTCCGGTATTAAATTAATGTTTTGCAATCTTTTATGCAGCCTAATTTTTTCATCTGAGAAGTACCAGGTTCGTTTTGGCCGATTTGTTTTAACTCCCATTATTCTTGATTTGCACTTATCTTTTAATGGACATTGTAAACATTTATTATAATCAAATATAGCTTTATGTCTTTTCGCATTTTTTCCTTTAATAGCTTTTTCTGCTTTTACCCTTTGCCCTTGTTCACATGTTACCCAATAAGTACCTTTTTGACCTTCTTTAATTTCCATTTTTGCATATGCTTTCCTGCCCCTCATAGCTGTTTGGATTTGTACAATATTATTGTTTTCCATGATTTCATCAACTGATGGGCTTCCATAGTTTCCATCGGCGTGATATTCGTATAGTTCAGGTGTTTTATTAATCATTTCGGGCAACCGTTCTTCCAATATTTTTGCATCATCTACATTATTAGGTACAACTACAATATCTGTAATTAAATTCAATTTATTATCTGTATTGGCTGTTTCTGAAATATGCCCACTGTAACCTTTACTGCCATTGTCCCTTTTATGCCTAAAGGTTGCTTCGGCATCGTCAGGGGACATAAGGATAGCACTGTTCAATTCCCCTGAAGGAATTACATTAACCTTGTTTTTTATAATTACAAAATGTTCAACATAAACCCTTTTAAAGATTTCAAACACGTACATTTCTCTGTATTTAGCTTCTAACCCGGTATACAAATCGTGATATATTTTTGCCAGTTGTTCAATTTCTTTTGGCAGTTCTTCTTTTTGTATCCTATAAATATACTGACCAGCAGTTTGCTTAGTATATTTTTCTAATACACCTGAATAAAGTTGTTTGTCCTTTTTATTTAATATCCGATATAAACGGAGCAATACTTCTATTAAAAGTTGAAGACGTGTATAATCAAATATATTTGAACCTATTAAAAAACTGTCTCCTCTTTGTATGTCTGATTTTATGCCAAATTCTTTGAGTTGGCTGGCTGTGAGTTTATCAAATACCTCTGTTAACAGGTCTCTTCCTGTTTGAACATAATGTTCAATTACTTTATTTTGAAAATTAAATATACTGGCTTCTGAAAATATATCTTCATCTAATGAACGTATTCCTATTGCATATCTTGTTAATATATTGAAATTAAGATTCCTGAAAAGTTCATCATAAGTCCAATTAAATAAATGTTTAAGTATAAGCGATCCTACTAATTGATTAACTGGAACATTAGGTCTACTTTTAATATTGGAATATAATACTTTAAAGT
>JAFGQQ010000393.1 GCA_016935595.1 Bacteroidales bacterium | reverse complement strand
TTTTTTATAAAGCTGAGAATTATCATCAGAATTATTATAACCTTAATATTGATAAACCGTATTGTAATTTTGTAATTACTCCAAAAATTGAAAAATTTAAGAAAGTATTTAAAAATAAAATAAAGCAAAAGCACTAGAAGTTTTAATTTTGTTATTTTTACCCATTGTTATATAAATAGTTTATTTTGTTATCTCAAGAATTTTCATTTTTAGTTTCAGGTGTCATATTAGGACTCGTTGCAGGAATTTCTCCCGGCCCTATACTTACTTTGGTAATATCCGAAACAATTAAGTTTAACAAAAAAGCTGGAATTAAAGTAGCTTGTGTGCCTTTGTTAACAGATATACCAATTGTATTTATATCAATATTGATATTATTGAATATTGGTCAGTATGAAAGAATTTTAGGGATTATTGCTTTTCTGGGCGCTCTTTTTTTACTTTATTTGGCATGGGAGAGCTTGAAAAATAATCAATTTAATTTATCAATAAACTCAAGCAAAACTTTTTCATTAAGAAAAGGTGTTATAGCAAATTTTTTAAGTCCGCATCCATATCTTTTCTGGATTACAGTTGGAGGGCCATTAATTTTTAAAGGATATCAGTCGGGCATTATTTCACCAATATTATTTGTAACAGGTTTTTATATAACTTTGGTTGGATCTAAAATTATAGTTGCAATTTTAGTTGAAAAATCGAAAACTTTTTTGAACAATAAGTATTATAATATCGTTGTTAAGGTATTAGGAATTATTTTAATTATATTTGCTATTGTATTTGTTGTTGAAGGAATAAAATATCTTACGGTTAAATGAATCTTGGTAAATTCAAAGAACTTCCTATAATAGGGATATTGAGGGGTATTAATGATAATCATATTTATCCTTTGGTAGATTGTGTAATTGATTCAGGATTGACTACCTTGGAAATTACTATGAATACAACAGGTGCAGGAAAATTAATAAAAGAAATGGTAAGATATACTTCTGGCAGATTAGTTATTGGTGCAGGTACGGTATTAAATATGAACGATTTGGAAACGGCCTTGGAATCTGGGGCTAGTTTTATTGTTATGCCCAATTATATTAAGGAAATAGTAAATTATTGTGCAAATAATAATATTCCAATTTTTCCGGGTGCATTAACGCCGACTGAAATATATAATGCATGGATTGGCGGAGCAAGTATGGTAAAAGTATTTCCTTCTTCGGTTTTTGGTCCCAGGTATTTTCAAGAAATAAAAGCACCTTTAAATAATATTGATTTATTGGCTTGCGGAGGAGTATCTCCTGACTCTATTGGAGATTATTTTTCTTTTGGAGCTTCAGGAGTTGCTTTTGGAGCGAGTATTTTTAAATTGGAATGGATAAATAATAATATGTATAATGAAATTTCTAATCAAATAAGAAAATTAGTAGAGGCTTATTTCGATTGGAGAAATACTGGATTGACGAATTAAATTTTATTTTATGATATTAATTTTATGAATTTACAAGAAATTTTGAGTATCTTTAATTGAGATTATCATGTTTTGTTAAATTCATTATATTTAAAATTAAGATAAAAGGAAATGTTTTAAAGTCTGTTTTTTATAAATTAATTAAAATAGGTAAATTGAATAAAAATAATTTTTGTATAGTTGTTTTAATTTATATAAAAAATTATATTTAACAACAATACAATTTTAAACTCATTAATTTTGAAATAGTTTTATTAGTTGTTTTAAAAATACTTACGAAATATGGAAATGCGTAAACAAGAGACATTAGAAGAAATGGTGGAGAGAAGAAATAAACGTTTAGTTTATTTATTCACAGCAAATGGTGTAAACGTAAGAATAGTAGGAGACCCTCAAAAACCTGCTGTTATTCAGGATGAGAAGGTGTTATTATCTTGCTACGTAAAAAATTTTAATTTACATTTTACGAAAGAACCGTTTAGCGATGAGATAGTAAAAACTGTAAAGCTTAAACATGAACCTGAAATAAACAGGTATGAATTGCTTGAAGTTTTAGAAATGTGTGTTCACAGGCCTGTATATAAATTAAGGCTTTCGAGTACCGATCTTTTTCTGGTTGGCTATAATTATTTAAACAGTGAAGATAGCGTGGGCAGATATCCTGTTTTTGCCAAACATAAACCAAAAGTATATTTTAACAGGGATTATGCCGAAAGAGTAGCCGAAAATTTAATTGCTGACGGTTATGAAATGTTAATAGAATAATTTATTTTTTAATTGTTTAAGTTGTGTTTTGAATAATATTTCATTATCCAAGGCGGCATTATTTATATTTAAACATTTATATATTCCCCTTCTTATAAGACTGCAAACAGTTGCCTTATAATATATAATCTTTCAAATTTATAATTTCTTATATAAATCCTTCATTAATTATCTTGAAGTATAAAAAAAAAGTTTTATTTTTAATTATTAAGTATTTATTAAATTTATTTAAAAATGGAAAAGAAATTGATTCTTATTGTTGATGATGATGAGGATCTTTCAAGATCATTACAAATAATATTAGAAAATCAAGGATTTGAGGTTTTTGCTGCACAAAATAAAACAGAGGGTTTTAAATTACTTGAAGAACGAAAACCTGATTTGATTTTATTAGATATCATGATGGAATCGACCCTTGAAGGATACAATATGCTTCATAAAATAAAAAACGATGAGAACTATAAAGATATTCCAGTAATAATGATTACCGGGATGGCTGATGAACTTGGAGTTAATTTTAGAGCAGCCGTAGAAGATCCTGATGTATTACCTGGTGTTATTTTTATGGATAAACCTGTCGATCAAAAAGAATTATTGACTGAAATTAATAATTTTTTATTTAAAAAATAATTAATGAGGATTAATAGGTTATATAAAGCAGCATTTTGGATAACAAATACAAGATGGGCTGGCATTGCCTTTTTAATTATAGTTACGTTTATTTCAAAAAACTTCCTGAATATTTCTATACAGGATAAATCAATTTATGCTATTGCGGTTGTAATAATTATTATAAATGCTATATCTTATTATTTTTTAAAAAAAAGCTTAACTTCTAGATTTTTTTATTCAGCGAATTTTATAAAAATAATAGTTAATTTTCAAGTTGCTACCGATTATATTTTTCTTACTTTGATATTACATTTTTCTGGCGGAATAGAAAATCCTTTTATGATTGTCTATATTTTTCATATGATACTAACTGGTATTATATTAACTGTTAGAGAAAGCTTTTTTCAAACATCTTTTGCTTTAATTTTAATCGGGGCATTGACATTTCTTGAATATTTGGGAATTATTAAACATTACCCTTTATCAGGTTTTGTTACTCATGACCTTTACAGTAATATCAAATATTTATTTTGGACAGGGACAATATTTATATCCATTTCATATTTAGTAATGTTAATGACTTGTTATATTACCAGGCAATTGAAAAAATACGAAGAAGCTAACAGGTTAGCTAATATTCAGCTGAATGAGAAGGATAAAATTAAAAATGAATATATATTAAAACTAACACATGATATTAAAGGTCATCTTGCAGCAATATTAAGCTGTTTAGACGTATTAAGAAGTGATATTATTGGTGAAGTAAATAAACAACAAGGAGAATTTATAACCAGGGTTTACAAACGTACCTCATTCCTTAATAGTTTTATAAAAGACTTATTAAAACATACTAAAATGCAATTGCAGAATAAGTTAGATATGGAATGTTTTCCATTGCATAAAAGCATTGATAGAATAATACCTCAGTTTAAAAATATAGCCTCTGAAAAATCAATTTATTTTACCTGTGAAATTGATAAAAAAATTGAAAGTATTTACGGGAACCGTATTTCAATTGAAGAAGTAATTGAGAATTTATTGGCCAATGCAATTGAATATACTCTAAAAGAAGGAAAAGTTCATCTTAGTATTATGAATAAAAAAAATAATATAGTTATTAAGGTATCTGATACAGGCATAGGAATTCCTGAAAATGAACAAAAAAATATATTTAATGAATTTTATAGGGGAAAGAATGTTATTAATATTTCACCTTCAGGCACAGGAATGGGCTTGCCAATAGTAAAACAAATAGCTATTCAACATAAAGGAAAAGTTCAAGTTAAAAGCGAAGAAGGTGTCGGTTCAACATTTACTTTTACTATACCTAAAAAAGAGTGTTTTTATATTTATAATGATATTTAAATTATTGAAAATTATCTTTATAAAGTTATAGAATTATGTATAAATCTCCTAAAACAACAGTAGGTGCAGTATTATATCATCCGGTTAAAGGGAATAATACAATATTACTTACAAAACGAAATATTGAGCCATTTAAAAATTTTTGGTGTTTACCCGGAGGTCATGTGGAGGAGTTTGAAATGCTTGAAAGTGCTGTTTTAAGAGAGATAAAGGAAGAAACAAATCTTACTTTCGAACCTGAGTATTTTGGATATTTTGAAGAAATATTTAAAGATAAGAATATTCATAATGTTGCCATTTTTTATTATGGACAAGCAGAAGGTGAAATTAAAATGGATGAAGATGAAGTTTCCGAGATAAAATGGTTTTTAGTGAACGATGCTTTAAAAATGAATTTAGCATTCTTTCATAATAAGGTACTTTTATCTTATATGAATTTATTTATATGAAAATCCCGGCCTAAGCCGGGATTCATACATCAAGGTCAAACCTCAAGTGCATAACATAATTATTAACACACTTGCTATTTTTCAATTATAAATAGGACAACTTCAGTTGATTTGTTATTTAATACGTCTTTTGCTATAATTTCTAATTCAAATGTTCCTGGTTTAAAGTATCCAATTTGTGTCTTAGTTTGAAGTTCACCTCCATTAAGTTTATATTGTATTGTACTTACACCCGATGCATTATCTGTTGCACCCAGATAAACCAAAGTATTAGAAGGAAATACAAGATACTTATTGCCATCTTTTTCTTGTTCACCTATCGATTCAACGCTAAATGTACATTTAATAACTGGTGCATCATTGTCAACTACAAATTCTTTTATATTTTCTTCTTCTTTATTGTTTACATTGTCAATTGCATAGTAATTTATTTTATGTAAACCTGCCTTTTCACAAGTTAAAGGATCAGAATAATTATCTAATGCCTTATTGTCTATTTGGTATTTAATAAGTTGTATTCCCGATTCTTGTTCACTGCTGTTTAATTTTATTTTAGTGTCTTTTGTAATAAACAAGGTATCTCTATTCCAGAATTTTGATCCTATAAATGCTATACCTGAAACAGGTGCAGTTTTATCCAAGTATACAGCCTTTGTTATTCTTGGTGTCCAGTTCGTAACCTTATCCATTGCTCCATAATTAATATATTGCACTCCACTGTTTGACAATAATGGAAATGGTTCGGTATATTCATGGGTTCTTGATGGAATATTTATACCGTAGGTGATTTTTTCAACGCCGGCTTTGTTATCAGTGGCGCTTAGTTTAATTCTTGATCTTTCAGATACAAATGTGTATTTATCTTCGAATTTGTCTCCTAAAATTTCAATATTTACTTCAGGAGCAATCCTGTCTACATATAAACTTATACCAGCTATAGATCCTCCTGGTGATGAAGCATCGCCTTGTGAGCTAGAACCAGGATCACTGGTCGATTTTATTTCTTCAGCATTATCAACATTATCAACAGCATAAAATTGAATTTCTGTTTCACCATCTTTTAATGTAGATAAAGCTATTGGACTGGTGTAAATTTTTTCAGTTCCGTCTTTGCCAATTTTGTATTTAATATGTTTTACACCAGAAAGATTATCAGAACTTGAAAGTTCTATTTTTGCATCTGCCGAAAGTACATTTTCTATTACATTTCCGGTAATCGAAAATTTTGTTTCAGGAGCTGTTAAATCAACAAAAAAATCTTTTGAAATGGGCTCTTCAAAATTTCCGACATGGTCAACTGAATAATATAATAGCCTGTTTTCATATTCATTATTAAGATTAATTTTATTGTTATATTTTTTATAAGCATCACCGTTTAACGAAACGTATGTATTATCAACTCCTGAAACCAGGTCGTTCGAAGATATTTTTACCTGGAGACCTCTGCCAAAATATAATTTTCCTTCTTTATAAAATTTTGGCGCTCC
>JAFGQQ010000392.1 GCA_016935595.1 Bacteroidales bacterium | reverse complement strand
TTAATTAAAACAGAGTTTTAGGGCAATTCGTTTCCAAACAGAGTTGGGGAACGATAATTCACAATTAGCAACTTTTTGTTAAATTATTACGATGGGATAAAAAATGCCTCATCGCAATGAATTTCATAAGTTGAAAGCCACGACGGAACGTCCGCCATCTTTGTGGCGGAATCCCGATTTCCGTTTTTTATTTTTTAGGCGAAAAATGTGGAGATTTTGGTATGAGTTGATTGTGGCAATTTTAAAATTTATATTTTTTATGTGTGTTTTTTATATGGATTTTGTAGCTTATTAAGCAGAAAACATGTAGGATTGTGGATTAATGTTAATTGAGAATAGTCATTGCTCAACTGCTGGCGACCTCGAGCGAACCGAACATTCGGAAATCACCGTCCTGCCCGTCAGTCAAATGCAACACCTTCGTATGCACAAATATTTGATATTAAATATAGTACTGTTATGTATCAAGTTTGGACTTAGTTATTTTTTTTAAGACTAATCTGGCACTTTTAAAAGCCATATTATCAGGTAGATTATTAATATAAAACCATTTATATTTTATTACATCATCTGTAACGAAATTAGGATCAGTTAATTTATTACAAATATAAAAAATATTTAAAGTAGGGAATCCATTTGAACCATAAGTATCTATTTTAATATCAAACAGTTGAATAATTTTTATTTGCATTCCAAGTTCTTCTTTTAGTTCACGATGTAATCCATCTTCAGGATGCTCACTTTCTTCAAGAAAACCACCTGGTATATCCCAATAATTTTTATAGGGGCCAATTTTTCTTTTAGTTAATAATATTTTATCTTTTTCTATTATCAAAGCACCGACACAAGGTTTTGAATTTATATAGGAAACTGTTTTACAGGCAGAACATAAGAATCTCTTTTTACCATCAATTAGTTCTACAGTAAGTCTGCTTCCACATTTATAGCAATATTTTATAATGTTATTTTTCATAATTTCAAATTAATATCTTATGGGACGATCTAATTTTCTTTTATAACAATATCTTTCACATCTCCAAACTAATTTTTCAAAATTTTCAAAATGTGTAGATGCATAATCAAATGCAGTGGGTTCAATTTTTGGATAATATTTGTATTGTATTTCTCTAAGATATTTTTTTGCTATCCATACATCTTTAAGTGAATTAGAAGTTTTAAAGAGGTGGTTGTTTAATGTATGAGGTGTTGCATATTTTTTTTGATTACGTCGTTTTTTGCTTCTTTCTTTTTTGATCAATTCCTCACAAGCATCCCAACATTTAATTACAACGTCCCAATACATATCGATTGCTATTCTTTCAGAAACAAGTTTATTATTCACCAATGTACCAATTTGATCAAGAAGTATCATTACTCTTTTTACTTTAATTGGATCAGCTTCTATTAATTCATCAATATTTCTATATATCGTTTCTCTATCTTTAATACAATCCAATTTATTTAATTCAGCTGCCAGATTATTAAATCCTTCTAAAGCTGTAGATTTGCGTATTGCTCTAAGTTGGAAATATAATATTAAACCTGTAATTAGAAGAATAAACGCTGATATAATTGGTATATATTGATAATTAAACACTTCCATTATAATTTCTCAACTTTATTTTAAAATATTTTCTTAAATGAATAACATTTTGATTAGCTGCCTGATTTAACTAACTTGTATAAGTTGCTCTAAGATTGCGGTGCAAGATGAGTTCAAACCTCTAATAAAACTAATGCGGAACTCTGAAAATTAAATTTCAAACAGAGCCCTTTAGGTCAACATGATTTAATTATTACAAGATATCTTCATCTTTTTCAAGGAATGATTTTGCTTTCATCCATTGCTTATAATCACTATAATGTAGCATTTCAATAATTTCTATTAATACAGTGCGAGCACCGTACCATATATATTCTTTTGGATTATCTTTTACTCTTTGGATTAATGTGTTCTCATCAAAATTTTTGGGTATATTTAACCTTAATCGATTATCCCTTTTATTAATTTCAAGAATTGTTTTTTCGAAGGGGCTAAAAGTCAAAGCGAATTGTTTTAATTCTTTCCTATTGAAACCATTTACCATTTCATGAATCGTAAATGTTGAATTTCGAATATCATGTACTAAAAAATTTCTTAATTCTGATAACCTATAAATAAATAACATATAATCTTTGCTTAATAATCCCATCTCTTTTAATAATAATAACTTACCTGTAGTTTTATTACTTATTTCAAGCCTTGAAAGTATATTAACCAAATTTGGTTCATTAAAATGAAATATTAGTAAATGTGTACACGCTGTTTCAAATAATGCATGTAATTTTATAATAAATGACCAATCATCTTCATCTTTAAGCTTTTCAAAAAAACCAGCCTGAACGCCAATCTTTTTTTCAAATTTTAAAATCGCATCATCCATTTTAAAAAATAAAATTTTAGTGTTATTTATTGGATTTATTTAATATCGGACAATACAGCATAGAATTATTGAAGTAACTAATAATACAGCGTATCTGACATCCCTACCTGTATATTTAGATATACCTTGTCTTTCAGCATCAATATCTTTGGAAAATTCTTCAAAGTTTTCTCGTGTATAAGTATAGATATATGTAAATAAATGTAGTAATAAAGTGAACAAAGCCAAAGCATATTTATCCGCAAAATTATTATAACCAGAAAAATAAGCCACAGGAGTATTTTCTGCAAATGAGATTATTACCCAAAGATCAAATGTGAACAAACCAAAAACTATTTGATTAGTAAAAGTTCCTATAGAACGGCTACGTACTATAAAATCAGACCTAAGCATATCACTAAGTTTAAATTTTTGAAGTAAAAGTGATATTCCACCAAGCATTATTGGTATAATGATTGGCAATATAAATGCGAAAAAGATATTTATTAATCTTGTGATATTATTCATAAATTCACCTAATTTACACACAAGTAAGGTATTTTCTTAACTGAAGAATTTAATGATTATCTATCGATATATCTAAAATCATTTTCCAAAATTGGAAAATTTAGACAATTTCATGAGCGAATCTCATCTCTTCCTGTCATTTTTCAATACGCAGTTTACAATGTTTTCTACTATTGTTATTTTGATCATTCTTTCTTCTCATTTAGAAAGAAACCATAAAAAATATTTTTGATTATATTGGAAAAAATGTTAAATTAGT
>JAFGQQ010000391.1 GCA_016935595.1 Bacteroidales bacterium | reverse complement strand
TCGCTTTGCCATATGGCACAAAAACTAATCCTGATGACAGGCATCCCGGATACCAGGAATACGAAGTCGGACAAAAAGGCAATTATATAAGCCCCTGGTTTTACGAGATACTTATGGGTTATAATCCGGCCCGGTTTACCGGAATAGTTGATCCTCGAATACCTTATTATATTTATAATCAATTATTACCCGGAGATGATACAAGAGAAGGGAATCCATGGGAATACAGAGACGGTGGATTTATAAGCATTGTGTTTGGTTCAATTGGTACTAACAGGGATCATTCTACCGATCAATCTATGACTGTCCTGGGATTATATCCAGTTGGCGGACGATATGATGATGGTGGAGCAATAGCTGTAAAAGGGACCAGTGCTACCGGTGATGCTCCATTCAGGTTTATTACTTATGCTGATCGTTTATACATTGAAGCAGAACTGATGCAGGCAGGTGTAATTACAGGTGATGCCAGGGCAAAATTAGAAGAGGCTATGTATGCATCATTCGATTTAGTTGATTGGGTAGTGAATAGTACATCTACTGCACAGGCTGTTCCAGCTCTTTTAGGCAGTGGTAGTGATACAACTTATATTGATGCTGTTTTAGCAGAATATGATGCAGAAGATGCTGAAGGACAAATGGAAATTATTATGACAGAGAAATGGATATCAAGCTTTGGAAATAGTGTTGATCAATATACTGATTACAGGAGAACCGGTTATCCGGTACTATTTGATCCAAATAATTCAACACAGGCCCCGAACAGGGAAATTATTACCCCTGAAGGCGTGATTGTTCCGGTAAGGCTGAATAATCCATTCCAGTTGTCTTTACCATGGAGCGATGATGATCTTAATATCAATCCTAATGCACCAGCTCAGAAAAAACCCGGTGAATACAGAGTATTCTGGGATGTAAATTAACTATAAATTTTAAACATTAAAATTTTAGAAAATGAAAAAATTAAATATAATATTAACGACACTTATTATCGGGTTTACTTTAAACAATTGTGACAAAGAACCTGACACAAGAATGCCTGAGCTGAAAAAAGGTTTGGCACTAAACATGAAAATTGTAGAAGGTGATTCTTATAAAATTGATATTTTTGATCCTATGTCATTTAGCGGATCTTTTATGATTGACGCAATGTTTGAAGGGGAAGATGAAAATTTAGATCACCTTGATGTAATTCTTGTTCGCAACAACGATGTAGAAAATAAAGTTGTTTATCAGGCTGGAATAACTTCGCTACCTGCAACTGTTGATGTTACAGTACAAATGATTATTGATGCACTTCCGCAGATTGATGTTCTTGCTGATTTTGATACAACAGATAATTTTAATTTTTATGCCGATATTTATTTAAAAGATGGAACATATATGCCTGGAATCGATACAATTCCTGGATTTACTGCCTATAGTGCAGATTTACAGGTATTCCCGAATAATTCAATAGATTTTACATTCCTATTTGTTTGTCCCCTTGTAATGGATGATTATATAGGGACTTTCGATTTTCATGATGTTTTTTATCCATCAGAAGATGTTCCGAGTTCAGTTATAATTACTGAAGATCCTGAAGTTGAATACGGAATAATTATTGAAAATTTATGGCCTGCATCATGTGTTGCACATCCGGTAAAAGCTACAATAGATCCGGAAAATTTAGTGATGATAATTGAACAGCAGATAGTAACTGATGAAATATGGGGAGCAGGATATATGATGTTTCCTTATATGGAATTAGAATTGAATACATGTGATAAATCTCAAATTTTCTTGGGTGTTAGTTTTTCTTTTGAATTATGGGGAGGACCTTATTATAATCCTATATCATTGGTTAAAAATTAACTTGAATTATATTCAAAAATCAAATAAAAGAGCGGACATATTCATGTTCGCTCTTTTATTTAACAGGCATTTATTTGCGATTTAATATCTTTGAATCCTTAGATAAAATTATTTTTAGTTCAACTATTTTTAAGATAAACTTAATTTATGAATATAAAGAGTAAATTTGAAAATATAAAAGTTAAGTTTATTTCAGGATTCGTGGTATTTATATTTTCTATTGAAAATTATAATATATTTTGCTCCTCAAATTATTTATTCAATTCTACACATGATGATTTTATAAATCAGGATGAAAAACTAATGACCAGGTTTAACAATATAAATCAGGATAGCTTATATGAATTTCCTGCCGTTATTCCAAATATTATTGAACATCCTTCTCCCGGATATTTCTTTTTTGAAAAAAATTATTCATATTATAGTTATATTCTTATCGTAAATAATTACGGCAAGATTATTTTTTCGAGGAAATATGATGAAAATATTCATAATTTCACTATTCAACCTAATGGATCTTTGTCTTATTATAGTCTAAAAGATGCTTGTTTTTATACATTAGACAGTACTTATCATATCAAAGATAAATATTATTTAAAAAACAATTATATAACGGATAGTCATGAATTCATTTTATTTGAGAACGGACATTCAATCATGATGGCATATGATCCCCAAATAATAGATATGAGTCAAATTGTTGAGGGGGGAAATAAATATGCAACAGTGGTTGGATTAGTAATTCAGGAGCTTGATGAAAATAAAAATGTAATTTTTGAGTGGAAGAGTTGGGATCATATAAATATAACGGATACTGATAATTCTATTATTGATCTTCAAGGCCAATATATTGATTATATACATGGTAATTCTATTTCAATTGATACAGATAGCACTTTATTATTATCATCACGTAATTTAAATGAAATCACCAAAATAAATCGAAATTCAGGAAATATAATATGGAGATTAGGTGGTAATAAAAACCAATTTTTTTTTATTAATGATTCAGGATTTGCACGGCAACATTCCATTGCAAGATTAAAAAATGGTAATATTTTAATATTTGATAACGGCACGGGCACAAGAAATTATTCGAGAGGAGTTGAATATCAGATTGATGAGGATCAAATGACCATTACAAAAATTAATGAATTCAGACATGTGCCTGATGTTTTTTCGCCCTTAATGGGACATATACAACGACTTGAGAATGGAAACACTTTGATTGGATGGGGTAAAAATATTGGTAACAATATATTCTCTGAATTTAATAATGAAGGAGTATTAATTGCTGATTATACATCAAATGATAATATTAAAAGTTATCGGGCTACAAAGTTTTTATGGAAGAACAATGCACTTTTATTTGAATCAGATTCATTATATTTTGACACAATTATAATCAATACTGAAAAGATTATACCAATAAGCATAACAAATAATTTGAATTATAGTGTCGAATTGACCGGATATAATAAATTAAATACGCCTTATTATATTTTAAATTTATTTCCATTGGCAATTGAACCTTATAATTCCACCTTAATAAATATTGCTTTTAATCCATATTACCAGGGTGATTTTTCCGAAACAATATTTATATTTTCTAATCACTTATCTGACGAAAATGAAATACAAAGAATTGGTTGCGAAATATATGTAAATGGATATGGAATAAAAAATACGACAGTACCTCAAAATCAAACAGAAAGAAATATCATTATTTATCCAAATCCGGCGAGGGATTATCTTGAAGTATTTAGTGAAAAAAAAATAATTCGAATAGAAATAATAGATATTTTAACAAAAAAAAGTCTTGAAAAATCTTTTAATTATATAGATAATTTGTATAGAATTAATATTTCAGATTTAAATTTCGGTATTTATTTGATTAAATTGAATGATGAATATAACAATACTTACTTAAAAAAAGTTTTAATACAATAGAATGTTTAATTTAAATATAATATTTACCAAATGAGCATAGTTTATAATTGAACCAATCTTAAGCTTTCGAAATATTTCAGCTATTTTGTAACGGCGTCTAAATTACATACCTGATTTTAAAAGCTTTATTAAATAGTTACGATTACTAATTAAGTAATTTATAGAGATTAAATAAACATTATCTGGTAAGTCTGAGATATCTATATTAAATTTTATATTACTAATATTTTTATAATATTTTATTAGCTCTCCATTAGTATTATATATTTTAATATTTTTACTATCGCAATCCATAAAATCGATTGAAAAACTCCCGGTAGTTGGATTTGGATAAATATTAAATAAACTATTATTTTCTGCTTTATTTATTTTTTCGATAATTCCTGTTTCAAATGTTATAGTAACTGTATCAATTTCATTATTATAATTGTCTTCTATTTTCCCCGGTATAGCTAAGTAATAGGTTGATGATTCTGAAAGTTGATTTTCAGGCACTATGGTTATTTGAGTTTTATTTTCATTTATTGATGCAGTAAAAGCTACATCATTTCCGTTTATATCATTTTCTTTAAATATGATAATTGTATCAAGATTTTCAGAAGTTAATGCATTGTTGTTAATATTTCTTACCGGTTCATTAAATGAAATAATAATGTTGGTAAACACATCGATATTAACCGAACCATTACCGGGAGTAAAAGTTAGAACTGGAGGCTTAGTATCGATAGTTATAAATGTAGCACTTGTTCCTTCAAATACATTATCGGAATAATCTTCGATTATATTTCCAATTTCAATATAATATATAGTATCTTTTAGTAAGCTATCTTGTGGAATAACAATGATTTGGTTTTTATCAGTATTCACAACAGCATCAAAATCAACTTCTTCTCCTTCTGAATTATTAAGTTTAAATGTGATAATTTCATCAACATTCGAGTAGTTTAAATCGGTATTGTCCAGTAGTCTTACTTTTTCATCGAACGAAATTGTAATGAATGTATCTAAAGGTTGATTTTCTTTATCTTTTAAATCAATCGTGGCATTAGGGGCAAAGGTATCTTCAAACCGTCCAAATAAGTATACTTGTCTGGCGACCCTTTGCACAAGGCTGTCTGAATTAATATCTGAATTTATTGTCAATATATCTTCCAAATACCCCGTATTTGAAGCAGAAGCATCGAAATATACGGATATATATTCTTCTTCATTTGAAAGAATACTAACCGGAAAAGTTTCCTTAACATAAAAATAATTTGTCATTGAAGTAATACTTGTTATTTCAATTAATTTTGGAGAATTATTTTTAACTTTCAAAATATAATGTATTTCCATGTATTCATATGTTCCAAAATCAATTGTATCTACTGATGTTTCGAAAAGCGTTGTTTTCCATGGAGCTTTAAAAGCAGAGGGAGCACAAAAATCACCCACAAAATCAATTTGAAATGCCTTACTTCCATCCGGATGCACTTCAATTACCGATGGTTTGCTTACCTGTCCTCCATACCCGATTAGTGAATTCCCGTTAGTCAAACGCATATGGCTACCTCCTGATTTAGCATAAACTTCTTTGTTAGCATCGTACTCCCAAACCAATTCTGTCGTCATTATGTTTGTATCAATTGCATATTCAACAGCTCTTGTATAGGGAGGTTTGTATTCTTTCCCGTTATCGAATAATGTATAATTTCCGTTTGGCAATACACTTATGTCATGAGGAAATGAAAACATATCAG
>JAFGQQ010000390.1 GCA_016935595.1 Bacteroidales bacterium | reverse complement strand
CATATATTTTTGAAAGTTGTTAATTCGTTTTATATTCCGTTTAAAAGTTTTAGGATTGAAAAATTGCCATGAGAAAAATGCTCCAACTCCCTGGTTAATCTTGTCAATATCTTTACTGCCTATAAAATTATCAGTTTCATCAAAAGAATTAGTGTCTCGTGAAAAATATGAAATAAGCTGGCCAACTTTTTCTTCCAGTGTCATTCTTTTTACCAAATCATTAATCCTTACTTCAATTGGAAGAGAAGAGTTTTTATATTTTGGAACTTTATTAGAATTGCAAGCGATTAGTAAAAACAAAATAAATAAGAAGATTAGCGGATTTTTCATGATATTATATTTAATGTTATCTGTTATGGCAGTATCAAAATTAATTTTATTAAAAGTGAAAATTAAAAATAGTTAAAAAATATGTATTTAAACGCATTAACATATTAAAACTTTAACAATCAAACACCTGAAAATTTGAATATCTGAAAACTTTAAAAATCGAAACATTTATGTGCTGAATAAATTATACAAATTTTGTCCTTATGGACACTTTTTTATTATATTTGGCTGCAATAATCTAAAATGAATGACTTTTTTCTTTAACTTTTTAACCTTTAAGCAATATTTCAACATTATTCAATTTTTTTTAAAGAAGTCAATTTATAAAAATCATTTCGAATTAAATTTCCCAAATATCTATTATTTATATATAATATTTAAAAAATTATAAAATAAATGGCAAAGCGCGAAGATATCAATAAAGTTATGATTATCGGCTCGGGTCCGATTATTATTGGCCAGGCTTGTGAATTCGATTATTCGGGAACACAAGCGTGCAAAGCTTTAAGAAAACTGGGTTATAAAATAGTACTTGTCAATTCAAATCCGGCAACTATAATGACTGATCCCGGAATGGCTGATATAACTTATATTGAGCCACTCAATGTTCAATCGCTTACTGAAATAATTGACAAAGAACGGCCTGATGCACTTTTGCCAAATCTTGGAGGACAATCGGGGCTTAATCTTTCATCGGAACTAGCAAAAGAAGGGATACTTGAAAAATATGGTATACAGGTTATAGGTGTGAATGTTGATGCTATAAAAAGGGGAGAAGACCGGCAGGCTTTTAAAGATACTATGAATGGTTTAGGAATTGAAATGCCCCGAAGTGAAATAGCTCACAGTGTTGAGGAAGCTGAAGCAATTATTGAAAAAATTGGTTTTCCGGTTGTAATCAGGCCTGCATATACTATGGGAGGCACTGGTGGAGGTTTTGCTTATAATTTGGATGAGTTACGCAGTATTGTAAGCCGCGGTTTATCTTTTAGTATGGTGGGACAGGTATTAATTGAAGAATCTGTTTTAGGATGGGAAGAGTTGGAGTTAGAGGTGGTTCGTGATGCCAAAAATCAGAAAATAACAGTTTGCTTTATTGAAAATGTTGATGCAATGGGTATACATACTGGCGATTCATATTGCACGGCACCTATGTTAACCATCGATTCTGAGTTACAAGAACGTTTGCAAAAATATTCCTATGATATTGTAGAAGCAATAGAAGTAATAGGAGGGACGAATATTCAATTTGCTCACGATCCCAAGACGGGCCGTGTTGTTGTGATTGAAATTAATCCCCGTACATCACGTTCTTCTGCTCTTGCTTCAAAAGCCACAGGCTTCCCAATTGCTTTTGTTTCTTCATTGTTGGCAGGTGGTTTAACCATGGATGAGATTCCTTATTGGCGGGATGGAACATTAGAAAAATATACACCTTCGGGTGATTATGTGGTTGTTAAGTTTGCTCGCTGGGCATTTGAAAAATTTAAAGGAGTTGAAGATAAGCTGGGCACACAAATGCGAGCTGTAGGAGAAGTTATGAGTATTGGGAAAACATATAAGGAAGCTTTTCATAAATCTATTCGTTCTCTTGAAATTGGTAGATATGGATTAGGCTTTGCAAAAGATTTTAATAAAAAATCACTGGAGGATTTATTAAGAATGCTTCATGAAGCATCAAGTGAACGTCAGTTTTTAATGTATGAAGCTTTAAGGAAAGGTGCAGATATTGAGACTTTATACCAGCTTACTGCTATTAAGCCATGGTTTATTCAACAAATGAAAGAACTGGTTGAATTGGAAGAAAAAATTTTGCAATATAAAGGTAAAATACCTCCTAATGATATATTAATTAAAGCAAAAAAAGATGGTTTTGCTGATAAATACCTGTCGAGACTTTTAAAAATTTCTGAAAAAAATATAAGGGAAAGACGTATCTCACTTGGTGTTGTTGAAGCCTGGGATGCCGTTCCGGTTAGCGGAGTGGAAAATGCTGCGTATTATTATTCAACATATAATGCCCCTGATAAAGTTGAAGTAAGCCAAGGACGCAAAGTGATGATACTTGGAGGTGGACCTAACCGTATTGGACAGGGAATAGAATTTGATTATTGTTGTGTGCATACAGCTTTTGCTTTACGTGATGAAGGATTCGAATCTATTATGGTTAATTGTAATCCCGAGACTGTTTCGACCGATTATGATACCTCTAATAAATTATATTTTGAACCCTTGACAGTTGAAGATGTGCTTTCGATATATAATAAAGAAAAACCAGAGGGAGTGATTGTGCAATTTGGTGGTCAAACTCCTTTAAATATCGCATCAGAATTGCTTAAGGAAGGTGTGAAGATATTAGGAACAAGTCCTGATGCCATTGATCTTGCCGAAGACAGGGATCGTTTTCGTCAGATTATGAGGGATATGGGTATACCCCAGCCTGCATCCGGAATGGCTAGTAACCTTAAGGAAGCTATTTCAATTGCTAATGAAATTGGCTATCCATTAATTGTAAGGCCATCATATGTTTTAGGAGGAAGGGCAATGGAAGTTGTATTTGATGAAGAAATGCTTGTTGAATATATGGATGCAGCAGTTGAAGTTTCTCCTGACCGTCCAATACTTATTGAAAAATTTCTTGAAAATGCTATAGAGGCTGAAGCCGATGCCATTTCAGATGGTACCGATGCTTTTGTTCCTGCAGTTATGGAACATATTGAATATGCAGGAGTGCACTCAGGTGATTCAGCATGTATTTTACCACCTGTTAACATATCTGAAAAATATATTGAAACAATTGAAGAATATACAAGGAAAATTGCTATTAAATTTAATGTTATTGGTTTGATTAATATTCAATATGCTATTGTTAATGATACTGTTTATGTATTGGAAGCAAATCCACGTGCCAGTCGCACAGTGCCTTTGGTAAGTAAAGTGTGTAATATTCCTATGGCCAGGCTAGCAACACAAATTATTTTAGGAAAAACACTTCAGGAATTGAATCTTAAACGAAAGAAAGTTACACATTTTGGAGTAAAACAAGCCGTATTTCCTTTTAATATGTTTCCAGAAGTAGATCCCATATTAGGGCCTGAGATGCGTTCTACCGGAGAGGTATTAGGAATTGCCGATAATCCCGGACTTGCGTTTTATAAAGCGCAAGAGGGCGCCAGACAAATACTCCCAACAAAAGGAACTGTCCTTATTAGTGTAGCAACACATGACCGAAACGGTGATACTATGTTAGCAGCCCAGGAGTTTGTGAAGCTTGGTTTCGATATAGTTGCTACTACTGGCACTCAAAAATATTTGGAGGAACATGGCATTAAAGCTAAAGTAATAAACAAAATGCATGAAGGCAGACCTCATATTGCCGATGCTATTAGAAATTATGAAATTCAACTGGTAGTAAATACTCCAAGTGGAAAATTTAGTATTACGGATGATTCTTATATCCGAAAAGCAGCAATAAAACACAATGTTCCTTATATTACAACAAATGCTGCAGCAATTGCTGCAGCAAAAGGAATTGCTGCACGCTTGCAGGGCAGGGGACAAGTGAAAAGTCTACAGGAATATCATAAAGACATCATTTAATTTTTTATAAATTTATAATATTTAAATAAACTAAAGTTTGGTTTACTAATACATAGGCAATTTCACCGAATGTAAATGGGCCTGTTATGGTTCCTGTTTTCTTCCCTTCAAGTTCAGAATATAAATAATTTAATATACAATTGCATGAAAAAGCTACATTATCAATATTTTGAGGAATAATAGCATTGAATGATTTTACATAATTATCAACTTTTTTTGCCAGTTTGTATTTTACATTTTTTCTTAAAGGTGCATAAAAAAGTACTGATTTATTTTCTTTATCAACTTGTTGAAAACTAATATTTATCATAGCTCCTGAATAATCGGCAACAATTGGAAGCTTTGTATCAATATTGTTTTTTTCAATGTATTCTGCCAGGTTTTGTTTCTGTCCGTTAATAAAACATTCCTTACAACTAAAACCTTCTTCTAAAAATTCGAATGTATCGCCATCACCCTGCCTGAAAATATTTAATATTTCCAAGTCAGCCAGCTTATTTTCAGGTAGCTGAATGTGCATTAGAATTGCTTTTGAATCACTCTTCTCACCTGTTTGCCCATTAAAAACTTTAGGAGTAACTTTTCCCACATCATTTAAGTCAATGCCGGTTACCCATCCTACAATTGGCACATTATAAAGGTTGTTCAGTTCTTGTGCTTTTAATGCATATTTCGCCAACACCTCACTAAAACATGGGATTAACATGATACTATAACCATGTGCATAACAATCATTAGTGATAGTTGTAACTTCATTTGCATCGTATAATATAATTTTAAAATTGTCGATATGATATGAAATATCTGTAACAAAAATTTTATCTTTTGAAAAACAACCTCCTTTTTTGTCCATAAAATAGGGTATGGTTCCACCAATCCAGTTACCTTTTGGTAACGTACTTAAAATATTTTCATCTGCTGCAAGGATTAATGTTTTGTTTTGATTAATTAAGTCAACGGCTTCTTTCTGACTAATTAATTTATTCAATGTTTCCATAATTAATTATTAAATATTGTTTTTAAATCATCTTGGTAAATTCTTTCATATTTTAGACACATTTCATGCAATTCTTTAACTGCATAATTCATGCTAATTAAACCGTTTTTATATTGACGGGTTAGTGTGTTAATTTTCATTTGCAAGGAAAAACTGGATAATTTTTTATTAATATTACCCTTAATCAGCTCTTGCCACTCTTTTTTTCCAATATCTGGTATCATACTTTTATTTTTAAGAAATTAATTAATATACTATTAAATTAAAATAAGGTTTCAACCTAAGGTTATTTTAAATATCAGAAATAAAGAAATGATATGCAAGTTTAAAGCTATAAAATTCATTATATTTAAATTCCTGAAATACAGTTTTTTAGTAGATGATATATATCATCATTCAAGACGCTTGATATTTGAAAAATAATAATTATATTATTTATTGTTTATAACAATACGGGTTTTTGGAAGGCAGCCCGGATAATTCTTTTGAAGAAATGTTATTATTTTTTCACGAATAAAAACCCTGAGATCAAATAAAGTTGAAGAATCGGCAGCGCTGACTAAAATACGTATTTCAACTATTTTTTCGGTAGCATTTGTAACTTGCACTACATTTATTTTGCCATCCCACAAATCGGTTGTTTCTAATATTCTATCCAGTTCCTTTCTTATTTCATCAATTGGTATAGTATAATCGCTATAAATAAATACTGTACCCAGTAAATCAGCAGATACCCTTGTCCAGTTCTGAAACGGTTTTTCAATAAAATATGTTGTTGGTAATATCAGCCGTCGCTTATCCCATATTCTAACAACAACATAAGTTAATGTAATTTCTTCAATTCTTCCCCATTCATTTTCAACAATTACGACGTCGTCAATCCTGATAGGCTGGGTTATGGCGATTTGAATTCCAGCAATAATTGTGGCAATTAATTTTTGTGCGGCAAATCCGAGTATTATTCCTGCTATTCCGGCTGAGGCAAACAACCCTATACCAATTTTTCTTATAGACTCAAATGTCATCAATATAATAGCTGTGGAGATTATGATAATAAAAAATATTAATATTCTTTCAATGATAATAATCTGTGTATATGCTTTCCTGGCTTCAAGATTATCATCTTGTTGTATATTATATTTAGTTAAAATTATTATTCGAATAACTTTAATAATTCTTATAATCAACCAGGTTATTGTAAGAATAAACAAAACCGATAAAGTTTTTCTTATATATATGCCCCATTCTTCATTTTTAAAATATACTGAAAAATAAATATTTATAAGGGAAAGTATAATAACTCCGAGGACAGGAGATTTTAAAATGCTAAAAATTTTTTTAATTATTGAAATATCAGCAATATTGATATATTTTTTTAAGACCTTTATCAAGATAAAGTATATAATTAAACCTAATATTATTAGCCCTGTAAAAAATACTATATGCTGAATTAAATTGATTGAGCCAATTATTTGTTTAATATTTTCCATTTAAATATTTACGTGATTAGTTAAATTTACCAGAATATTATAATAAAAATATAAAATAAAAGGGATTGAAAAAAATCAATACTGCAGTAATTTAAAATGTTTGATGATAAAGTTTTTGCTTAATAAAAGAACTTATAATTATTTTAACCTTGTTACATTAAAAAATAAGTTAACGATTATTATTAATCAAATAAACTTAACTGGTTATCAACAGGTTTTTGCTTAATTTTAACTTCCTGTTTTTCTAATTTTAATAAAT